>DATLRA010000020.1:0-12464 GCA_035534935.1 Binataceae bacterium (SeqCode) | reverse complement strand
GATCTACCAGTTCGACCTCTCGGGCGACGGTGGCGGAAAATGGCAGGTGACGATCGCCAATGACCAGTGCGAGGTCAAAGAAGGCGCGCATCCCTCGCCGAATATCACGATCTCGATGACCGCGCAGGACTATCTCGATATGTTGGCCGGCAAGCTCAATGGCCAGATGGCCTTTATGACCGGAAAGCTGCGGATTGCAGGCGACATGGGCCTCGCGCTTAAATTGCAGAGCCTGTTTGCCTGAACTCCCCGCACGAGCTATCAGATTCCATAAGCGATTCAGATTTTACGAACGTTCAGACCTGCGCAACCGGCTACCGCTCAAGACCTTTCGACACGGCTCGACCATCATTCAAAACGTCCTTCCGGACAATCGATTCAGACGAAAGTATCAACGCAGGCATAGAGCGCCGCACCGTTACGCAAAACGTACCGAGCGCATAAACGAGTAGACGGGCCAGCACCACAATCGCGTCATCGAAGGCGCGCCATATCAGATTCGCGATCAGGCGATAGACCCCCCAAATTCCGGAGATATTTTGCCCTGCAATTGATTGCGGCAAAACCAGACCGAATAGCCCCAAAAGAGATACTGACAGGACACGTGAAAGGTACCAAATGAGTGCGCAGGATTTGAACGACGAGCCGGTTCGCGAAGATGCGGCGACCGACCGGAACGACGACCAGGACAGCGACCTGCTGGCGTCCAAGCTCTCCAAAGAGCTTAGCAATTGGCGGCGCCGGCGGACCACCACCGGCCGCCCGCGGAACGACGACGGGCTCAGCGGTGCCTTCAAGACCGATGCGGCCCGCACGATCAAGGTTCGTGGCCATGAGACGCTCGTGATCCGCAAGCCCAAGCTGAACGCCAAGTCGTCGTCGGTGACAACCGACCGCGGCAGCCAGTAAGCTCTCCGGCCGATTTCCGCTATCGCTAACGCTCCCGCGCCGCTTAATCGGCGGCGTGCGGCGCGGCCAACGCCCGTTCCCGCGGATCACGCGCGGGGCGCGTCCTCGTTATTGGTCGCGCCGTGATCGATGCGGTCAGCTGCGGAAGACTTCGACCGGCAATTCGCGCGACGCCTGGCGCGCCGGGTAAAACGTCGCCAGCAGGCACAGGATCATCGAGGCGGCGGCAACGATCGCGAAGCTGAGCGGCTCGACCGCCACCGGCACCGTCGACATGCCGTAGATATCTTTTTGAATATGGATGAAGTGGTAATGCGACAGCACGAAGCAGGCGATCGCGCCGAGTATCAGCCCCGCCACAGTGCCAAACGCGCCGACGATTAGTCCCTTGAGCACGAAAATCAGGCGGACGTCGCGCGGCGTCGCGCCCATCGCCATCAGCACGGCGATATCCTTGCGCTTCTCCATCACGACCATGATCAGCGTCGCGACCAGGTTGAAGGCGGCCACGCCGATCAGCAGCAATAGCACCAGCGCGTAGACCCGCTTGAGCATCTCGAAACCGGCCGCCGCGGCGGCGTTGAATTCGAGCCAGTTGCTGACGCGATAGCCCGAGCCGAAGCTCGCGCGCAATTGCGCCGTGACCAGTTCGGTGTCGTCGAGATTTTTCAGGCGCACCTCGATGCCGTCGACCTTGCCCTCGCGATCGAAGAAGCGCTGCGCATTGCCCAATCCCATGAAGACCAGGTCGCGATCGATAAAGGCGACGCCCGATTCGAAGATCGCGCCGACCGTGAAATGGCCGGTCTTGGTGGTCAGATCGTTGTTGGCGCCCGCCGTGATCGGGACCACGGCGGTCAGCGGATCGCCGACACCGACCTTGAGCTTGTCGGCGAGCGTCGAGCCGATCGCGACCGCGCCGTCCGCGACGAATTGCGCCGTGCCCGCCGCGGGCGTCGCCACGGCGCCGCCCCCGGGCGTGCTCAGAACGTCGAGCGATCCGTGCTGAATATAGCGCCGCAACTGGCTGGTGATTGCGGCGTTTTTCGGATCGATGCCGCGAACGATAACGCCGCTGATACCGCGTGGCGAGCTGACCATCGCCTGCCCGATTATGAACGGATCGGATCCGGCGACGCCCGGCGACGCGTCGGCGCGCCGCAGCAGGGCGTCGGGATTGGCGATCGCGCCGTTGAAGCTCAGAATCTGCACCTGCGGCGTGAGCGTCAGAATGCGCTGGCGCAGGCTCGCCTCGAAGCCGCCCATCACGGCCAGCACGACGACCAGCGCGGCGACGCCGATCATCACGCCCACGGCGGTGAAGATGGTGGTGATCGAGATGAAGGCGTCGCGCCGGCGCGCGCGCAGGTAGCGCACGGCGATCTGAAGTTCGTAGCGCAATCGAGGTCCAGTGGGCGCGCGGCGAGGATTGCCGCGCATCGTCCGTCATGCGGCAATGCGCGGATGCGGGCCGCTGCGCGACGGCGTCAGTATAGCACCTTGTCGCGCCGCAACTCGTCGATCTCGGCCGCGTCCAGATGCAGTATCTCGCCGAGCACTTCGTCGGTGTGCTGGCCAATCTTCGGCGCGGGCCGGCGCAGATCGCCCGGCGTGCGGCTCATTCGATGCTCCAGTCCCTCGTATGGCGACGGACCCATCTCCGGGTGATCGAGCCAATGCCAGAAGCCGAAGGCGGCGAGGTTTTCGTCGCGATGCAGGTCCATACAATTCTGCACCGGATAGGCGGCGACGCCCGCTGCCTGGAGCGCCACGGTGAGATCCTCGGCGCCGCGCCCGCGCACCCGGGCGCCGATCATCTCATCGACCGCCGCGTGACGCCGCATGCGGCCGGCCATCGTGGCGAACTCGGCCGCGGCGGGCGGACTGCCGATCACGCCGAGCAGCGCCCGCCATTCGTCGTCGTCGGCCACCGCGATCGCGATCCAGCGCTCATGGCCGTCCTCGTCGGTACAGCGATAGGCGCCGTGCGGCGCATAGCGCTCCGAGCGGTTGCCCACCGGGCCGAGCACGCGGCCGGTCGCGGCCTGATCGATCAGCATTGGCGCCAGGTTGTGCAGCGACGCCTCGTACTGGGCGAGGTCGATGTACTGGCCCTGGCCGGTGCGCCGGCGATAGTCGAGCGCGGCGATCAGGGCGCACACGGCAAAGCGCGGTGCGATGAAATCGGTGTACGCGCCGTATGGCGGGCACGGCTCGGCCTCGGAGTAACCCGAGACGTGGTAGAAGCCCGACAGCGCCGCCATCAGATTGCCGAAGCCGGGGTAGTCGCGATGCGGTCCGGTCTGGCCCTGCATGCAGGTCGACAGCAATATGATGTCGGGCTTGATTGCGCGCATCCGATCGTAGTCCAACTCCCAGTTGCGCAGCGTCTTGGGCGTAAAGCTCTCGGTCACGACGTCGGCCCACGGCAGCATGCGCAGAAAAATCTCGCGTGCGCGCGGCTGGTTCATGTCCAGCGTGATGCCGCGTTTGGAGGTGTTGAAGCTGGCGAAGAACTGGCTGCGGTCGATGCCCGGCTGGGCGTCGGTCCAGGGCGGCGCGAGGCGCAGACCGTCGGGCCGCGCGGCCGATTCGATCCGCACCACGTCGGCGCCGTAATCGGCGAGATACTTGGTCGTCACCGGGCCGACGGCGAACCAGGTGAAATCCAGCACGTGGACTCCGGCAAACGGCATTGCGCTCATCGCGTAATCGCTCCTCGGACGGGCGCGGCGCGGGCGCGGCTAAATCGCACCCGACGCGCGCAGCTCGGCGATCTGTTGTTCGCTGCGGCCCAGAAGGTCGCCGTAGACCGCGCGGTTATGCTTGCCGAGTTGCGGCGCCGCGCCTTGCGGACCAACCGGCGTCGCGCTCAGTTTGGCAAACGCCCCCGGCATCGTGAGCGTGCGTCCCAGCCCCGCGTGTTCGACCGTGACGAAGTAGTCGCGCGCATGCAGTTGCGGATCGGCGGCGATATCGGCGGCATTGGCGACCGGCGCGCCGAACAGCCGGCGCTTCAGGATATTCGCCCACAGCTCCTTTTTCGTTTTGGTCAGAAAGAAACTCTGCACGGCCTCTTCGGCGCGATCGAGCTCGGCGTAGTCCTCGGCCGAGGCCGCCATGAAGCCGCTCGGCGTGAGCGACTTGAGGCCGCCCTCGCGCGTCAGCCAGGCGGGCGCCGCGCCTTCCTCTTTCATCCAGGCGATCACGGCGTTGGTCGAGTTGAGATAGGCGCCGCCCGCGAGCAGGAACGAAAGATGCCCGTCGGCGCATTGATAGACGGTCTTGCGCCGTCCGCCGATCGCGCCGGTGAAGACCCCGCTGCGCCGCAGGTAGTCGCCGTGCAGGATCGGCATCGCCTGCTCGTTCATCAGGGTCCATACGATGCAGGCCTGCATGTTGACGACGATATGCTGGCCGAGTCCGTCGGCGCCGCGCGCGTAATGCGCGATCATCGAGGCGACCGCGGCCTCGCCGCCGGCGTGCAGGCCGGCCTGCGGCAGGCTCATCTGGATCGGCGGCTGGCCCGGCTCGCCCATCAGGTACATCGCGCCACCCGCCGCCCAGGTAACAATATCCGCCGTTTTGTAATCCCGGCCGGGCCCAGTGTCGCCGAACGGAGTGACTGACGCGTAAATCAGCCGCGGATTAATTTTCGCAATCGCATCGTAGCCGAGGCCAAGCGCCTCCATCCGGCCGAGCGGAAACGATTCGACGATGAAGTCGGCGCGCGCGGCCAGTTCGCCGAGCAAGGCGCGGCCGGCCGGGCTTTCGAGGTTCAGCGTGACCGAGCGTTTGCCAGCCTCGTAGGCGAGGAAGTAGAGGCCGCGGTCGGGCCCCGGCTGGTCCTCAAGGAACGGCGGAATGCGCCGCGTGAGGCATCCGCCCGGCGGTTCGATCTTGATCACGTCGGCGCCCATGTCGGCGAACAGCTTGCCGCACAGCGCGCCCTTGTCGTCGCTCAGGTCGAGCATACGCAATCCCGCGAGCAACTCCGATCGCATCGTTACACCCCGTGCAAAGGCCGGCCCGGCTGCGCGCGGCTACTCCATCGCGGCGCGCGCCGCGCCGATCGCGGTCGCATAGTCGGCGTGTTCGGGAATCAGAAAGCCGCGGCTGAAGCCGAAATTGAGCCGCTTCATCTTCTGCATGAAGCGAAAGATGCGCGTGAGCTTGCCGGTCAGCACGATATCTTCCTGGCCGCACGCGCGCGCCGACGCGATGCTTAAGACCGAGACCACTTCGACGATCATGTTCATGATCGCGAGCGCTTTGTCCTCGGCCGTGGCGTCGGCGCCGACCTTGCCGAAGTTCGAGGCCGTGGTGCCCGGCGGTAGATCGCCGATCGCGCCGCCCGCGATATCGCGCACTGTCAGATCGACGTGGCTTAAGTCGCCGCGCTCGGCCATCGCCTCGAGCGTCTCGATGGTCGAGACGCCGAGCATATACTTCGAGAGGCCGCGCAGCGTGCCGCCGCCGAGGCCGGTGCCGCTGACGTGCTCGATCTTGTCGCCGGTCACCGAGACGATCGCGGTGCCCGTGCCGAGCGACACGACCAGCGCGTTCTTGCGCCCGGCGAGCGACGTGCCGCCGATGCCGATGGCGGAAAATTCGTTGACCTTGACCACCGGCCGTCCGAGCAGCGTATCCGGCAGCACGCGCGATCCCGCGCCGGTCGCCGCCACGCGCTCGATCTGCTCGAGCGGCAGTCCCACCGCATGCACCAGTTTGCCCAGTGCGCCGGCCGCCGCGGCGATCGGGTCGTTCGCTTCGATGGTGACGACGTGAACCTTGCCGTTGTCGAGGATCACTGCGTCGGTGGTGGAACCGCCGATGTCTATTCCAACAAGCATAGCGGGTGCCGACTCCTGTCCGGCCCGTCTAGAAGCTAGAACATCGCCATTCGTTTGCGCAAACGCGCGCGGCGCCCGGTTTTGGGCCGCCGCCCGAAAGGCGCATCGGCGTTGGCCGCGCGCGGCTTTCGTTTCACATCCGCGGCGGTGTGCTAACGTTCCGGCAATGGCACGGCGCAAAGCTGACGCAGGGGAAGGACTGTTCCGGCCGCGACAGCCGGCGGCCCAGCCGCTGGCCGATCGGATGCGGCCACGCACGCTCGACGAAGTCGCCGGCCAGGATCATCTGCTCGGTCCGGGCAAGCTGCTGCGCCAGATGGTCGCGGCCGGCGCGCTGCATTCGATGATCCTGTGGGGGCCGCCCGGCACCGGCAAGACGACCATCGCGCTGCTGCTCGCGCAGCAGTCGGGAGCGAGCTTCAAGGTGATCGCCGCGGTCACGGCGGGCGTCGCCGATCTGCGCGCGGCGGTCGACGAGGCGCGCCAGGCGTTTGAGCTCGAAGGGCGGCGCACGGTGATCTTCGTCGACGAGATCCATCGCTGGAACCGCGCGCAGCAGGACGCGATGCTGCCGCAGGTCGAGAGCGGACTGATCACGCTGATTGGCGCGACCACCGAAAATCCCTCGTTCGAAGTGATTGCGCCGCTGCTCTCGCGGGCGCGCGTGCTGGTGCTGCGGCCACTCGACGACGCGGTGATTGCCGCGCTGGTGCGGCGTGCGATCGCCGATCGCGAACGCGGTCTCGGTGCGATGGAATTGACTATCGACGACGACGCCCTTGACGAGTTGATCCGCGGCGGCGCGGGCGACGCGCGGCGCGCGCTCGGCACGCTCGAAGTCGCCGCCGAACTGGTGCGCACGGCGGGCCGCCGGGCGATCGCGATCGGCGACGTGAGCGAGGCGGCGCAGCATAAGGCGCTGCTCTACGACCGCGCCGGCGATGAGCATTACAACGTCATCTCGGCCTTCATCAAGAGTATGCGCGGCAGCGACCCCGACGCGGCGCTGTACTGGATGACGCGCATGACCGAGGCCGGCGAGGACGCGCTGTTCATCGCGCGCCGGATGGTGATATTCGCCGCCGAGGATATCGGCAATGCCGATCCGCGCGCGCTGCAAATCGCGCTCGCGGTCAAGGACGCGGTCGAATTTGTCGGGCTGCCCGAGGGCATGATCCCGCTGGCGCAGGGCGTCACCTATCTGGCCGGCGCGCCCAAATCCAACGCCTCGTACCGCGCGATGATCGCGGCGCGCGAAGATGCGCGCACGGGCGGCGCGCTAGCCGTGCCGATCCATCTGCGCAACGCGCCGACCGCGCTGATGCGCAAGCTGGGCTATGGCGAGGACTATCTCTATCCGCATGATTTCGCCGGCGCGATCACCGGCCAGAGCTATCTGCCTGACGAACTGGGCGATCGGACCTACTACGCGCCGAGCGATCGCGGCTACGAAGTGCGCATCCGCGACTACCTCGATCGCGTGCGCAAGGCGCGCGCCGCGGCTCGCGCGGCCGGCGCGAAGAAGGGCGGCGACGACTCGGAGTAGCGCGCGCGCAAGGCGCGGCGCGGGAATTCGTGTGGCTGGAAGCATCGCCAAAACGATAGACCGCGAGACCGTGACGGATGCCCGGTCTCGCGGTCTTAAAGCTTGCGCGGACGATTTGACGATCGGCGCGTTGGCGATCAGCGCGCGCCGAGCACCGAATCCTTGAGCGCCTTGGCCGGCGTGAAGCGCAGGCGCGTGCGCGCGGGAATCTTGATGGCGGCGCCGGTCATCGGGTTGCGCCCCATGCGGGCCTTGGTCTTGCGCTTGCGGAAGATCCCGAGTCCGGCGAGACGGAGCGTTCCCTCCTTCTTGAGTTCACGCACGATCAGGCTGGTAAGTTCCTCGATCGCCGACTTCGCCTGCTTCTTGTTGATGCCTACTTTATCGGCGAGATGGGTTGCGACCTGCGACTGCGTCATCATCCTCCTCCTTGCGGCCCCAAATGGCCTGCGATTAGCGTGAACGAGTGCGCGCGGCATTTCAAGCTCAATCAATGCGAAATTGCCTACAACCATGCTGATTTCGGCATAGGGATGCGAGTAATGCGGCTTCGGATAGGGGTTTTTGAGCAGGTGCGCCGCGCATCGCCCGCCGGACAGCGGCTTTGAGCCGCCGCGCGGTTGATGTGGACTCAGTAGCGGACCTCGACCAGGAACAGTCCGCAGGCCGGCGCCGCCGCCGGCGCGAGTGCGCGATCACGCGCGGCTAAGATCGCGGTGACGTGCGCGGGCGCAAATTTGCCGCGTCCGCATTCGACCATCGCGCCAACCATCGTGCGCACCATGTGGCGCAAAAAAGCGCTCGCCTCGACGCGATAGACGATCCGATCGCCGTCGCGCGTCCACGCGCTCGAATAAATCCGCCGGATCGTGGTGCTCTCGGCGGAGCCGACCGAGCGAAAGGCGGCGAAGTCCTGCTCGCCGATAAAGCACGCGGCCGCCGCGTTCATCGCCTCGTGGTCGAGCGGATCCTTGAGCCGCCAGGCGTAGCGGTAGTCGAAGGCCGATCGCCGCTCACGGTTGAGGATGCGATATTCGTAGACCCGCGCGATCGCGTCGCGCCGCGGATCGAACTGGTCGGGCGCCTCGGCCGACTCGACCACGGCGATATCGTTCGGCAGGATCGCGTTCATCGCGCGGCGCAATTCACGCGGATCGAAGGCGCGCGGAATCGTGAAGGCGGCGACCTGGCCGCGCGCATGCACGCCCGCGTCGGTGCGGCCCGCGCCATGCACGCGGATCGGCGCGCCGAAAATGCGCTCGAGCGCGGCTTCGAGCCGCGCCTGGATCGAGTCCTGCCCGGCCTGCAATTGCCAGCCGGAGTAGTTCGAGCCGTCGTACTCGAGCGTGATGCGAATCTTCATGCCGCGCAGGGGCTTCAAGGCGGCCGGGCGCGGCCCGGCCGCGCGCTCAGGAAAAAGTGAACCAGAGGCTCTCGGCGATCCATAGCGCGCTCACGGCGGCGACGCGCGCGCTGTCGAACACGCACCAGAAGACCGCGCCGGCGGCGTTGCGCTTCATGCGCACGATGACCGCCTCCTGGCCGACCGCGTCGACGAAGCCGGCCGGATCGTCGCCCTCGATAAACAGGATGCCGGGTGCGGCGCGCATCCGCGCGATCCATTCGTCGGGCGCGCTCGACGCCGCGGCGGGCACGCTGATCGCCACCGCGCCGCCGTGAAAGACCGGCGCCTGGACGAGTTGCACAGCAACCGCCGGCGCACCCGCGACGAGCATCGCCACCTGCGCCGCGATCGCGTCGGAGATTTCGTCGCCGCGCGGAGGCATGAAGAGATTAAAGGCGAGTTGCGCTTCGTTGTCGGCGATATTGAGCCGCGCGTTGAGCAGGTCGGCGGTCTGGTTGAACAGATCGGAGACTCGTTCGCGGCCGCCCGCGCTGGCCCCGGTGATCACAGTCGCGCCGGCGAAGCCCGCGCCGTGGCCGAGCGCGCTGAGCACAGTCGCGATAACCTGGGCGGCGGGATGGGCCGTGGCAAAGAGCTTGTGCGCCTTGAGTTCCTGCACGCGCTCGCGGGAGACCAGGCCGGGCGCGACCAGCGGAGCCTTGCCCGGCGTGCGATTGGCGGCGCTCAGATCGATCAGCACCGGGCCGGGCCACTCGTCGATGATTTCGATCGCGCGGGCCTCGGGAACGGCGAGGAACGCGATATCGAACGCCGCGAGATCGGACGCCGCGGACATCCGCGAGACCGAATGCTTGGCGCCGCCCGATTCGACCGAATCGAACGATCCGGCCTCGGTCGCGAACAGCTTGAGCTCGGCGCAGGGGAATTCGCGCTCACCGATCAGATCGGTGATCTGGCTGCCGACCGTACCGGTCGCACCGATTATTGCGACGCGTGGTTCGCGGCCGGTCGTCAAAGGCAATACCTCATCGGGTTAATCGGCGGCCGGCGCGCGCCTGCGCAAAGCCGGCGAAGGCCGCGGTTAGCGGGGTTCAGCGTCGGGCTCGAGGCTCTCGATCCGTTCGCGCACCAGCCGGCCCATCGCCTTGCATCCGACCACTTTGGCGCCCGCGCCGGCGCCGAGGTCGCGGGTGCGATAGCCGTCATGGACGACGCCTTCGACCGCCTGCGTGATCAGTTCAGCCTCCGATCGCATGCCGAGCGAATGCTCGAGCAGCATCGCGGCCGACAGAATGGCGGCCAGCGGATTGGCCTCGTCGCGGCCGGCGATATCCGGCGCGCTGCCGTGAATCGGCTCGAACAGGCCCACGCGATAGCCCGCGCTGTTGAGCTCCTCGCCGAGTGAGGCCGACGGCAGCAGGCCCATCGAGCCCGCCAGCACGGAGGCTTCGTCGGTCAGGATATCGCCGAACATGTTCTCGGTGACGATCACGTCGAAGTCGCGCGGCCGGCGAATCAGATGCATCGCCATCGAATCGACCAACTGACTTTCGAACTGCACGTCCTTGAACTCGGTGCTGATCTCGGTCGCGATCTCGCGCCACAGCCGCGATGTCGCGATCACGTTGGCCTTGTCGACCGAGGTGAGTTTCTTGCGCCGCTCGCGCGCGAGTTCGAAGCCGTAGCGCAGCACGCGAGCGATCTCCTGCTCCGAGTAAACGCAGGTATCGATCGCCTCGCGGCCGTTCTTGCCCTCGCGCCGTTCGCTCGGCTTGCCGTAATAGATTCCGCCGGTCAGCTCGCGAATCACCACCAGGTCGACGCCGCTGATAATCTCGGGGCGCAGCGGCGACGAGGCGATCAGCTCCTTGACGCTCTTTACCGGCCGCACGTTGGCGAACAGGCCAAGCTCCTTGCGGATGCCAAGCAGGGCCTGCTCCGGACGCACGGTGGCCTTGGGATTATCCCACTTGGGACCGCCGACCGCGCCGAGCAGAATCGCGTCGCATTCCCGGGCCTGCGCGAGCGTGTTGTCGGGCAGCGGCGTACCGAACGCGTCGATCGCGTGGCCGCCGATCGGCGCTTCCTTGAATTCGAGATCGACGGCGTCGCGCCGGGCGACCACCTTGAGCACCTGCAAGGCTTCGCCGATTACTTCGGGACCGATACCATCACCCTTGAGCACTAAAACTTTGTAGGCCATTACGCGATGCGAGAGCTTGGCCGCGCGTTATGCGGACCCGATGCGCTTCCCTCCGTGCGGGCAATATCTGGCGTTTGAATGTGGCGCGGAGCGCCGGTGAGCTTGACTGACATGATTATCGGGCGTCGCGCGCGCGTCAGGGCCGTCCCGCGGCGGTGCCGGTACGAATGAAAAAACCCGATACGCTGTTCGCCTTCAACGCCCTAGCACTTAGCCCATGTAACCGGCGGCGGCAAGTGGCGGCTCGAGGCCGCGCCGATCATCCGTCGTTCACCGCCGGTTGATCGCGCACCCGGCGCGCCCCGGCCGCGCCCATCCGCCCTATGGTCCCTCGACCGGACGGCGTCCGGTCCGTTCGCCGCGGGTCTTGAGCCGGTTGAGCGCATTGACCAGCGCGAGCGCACTGGCCATCACGATATCGCTGTGCGCACCCTGCCCGGCGACGGTCATGCCGTCGGCGCGCATCAGGCATGAGACTTCGCCGAGCGCGTCGGTGCCGCCGGTGATCGCCTTGACCGAATAGCGCTCGAGCACCGGCGTGAGGCCGGCAATTTTGTAAATCGCCTTGTAGCACGCGTCGACCATCCCGTCGCCGGTGGCGTCGGCGTTGCGCTCCTCGCCCGCCACCCGCATCGTGACCTCGGCGCGCGGCGTGGCGCGGCTCGAGGAGGTGACCACCAGATCGACCAGCTCGAACTGGTCGTCGGCGCGGCGCGTCTCCTCGTTGACCAGGGCCAGGATGTCGTCGTCGTAGACGATCTTTTTCTTGTCGCACAGATCCTTGAACGCGGCGAAGGCCTTTTGCACGTCGAAGCTTGCCGGGTCGACGCCCAGCTCGGTCAGCCGGTTGATGAACGCGTGGCGCCCCGAATGTTTGCCGAGCACCAGCTTGTTCGACGGTAGCCCGATGTCCTCGGGCTTCATGATCTCGTAGGTCAGCTTGTTCTTGAGCACGCCATCCTGATGGATGCCGGCCTCATGGGCGAAGGCGTTGTCGCCAACGATCGGTTTGTTGGGCGGCACCGGCTGGCCGATGATCTGCGCGAGCAGGCGTGAGGCCGGATAGATCTGGCGGGTCTCGATGCCGCAGCGCACGGCCATCAGATCCTTGCGCGTCTTGAGCGCCATCACGACCTCTTCCATCGCGGTGTTGCCGGCGCGCTCGCCGATACCGTTGATGGTGCATTCGACCTGGCGCGCGCCGTTGCGGATCGCGGCGAGCGAATTGGCTACGCCCAGGCCCAGATCGTTATGGCAGTGCGCGCTCCAGATAACCTTGTCGGCGCCTTCGACGTGCTCGCGCATATAGGCGAACATGCGGCCGAACTCTTCGGGAATCGCGTGGCCGGTGGTGTCGGGCAGATTGATGATCCGGGCGCCGGCGCGAATTACCTCGTTGCAGATCTTGGCCATGTAGTCCCAATCGCTGCGCGAGGCGTCCTCGCATGAGAACTCGATATAGTCGAGATGCTTCTTGGCGCGCGTCACCGCCCAGGTCGCGGCGTCGAGCACGTCCTCGCGGGTCATGTTGAGCTTGTACTTGAGATGGATGTCGGAGGTCGCGATGAAGATGTGGATGCCGGGCTT
>DATLRA010000019.1:0-22656 GCA_035534935.1 Binataceae bacterium (SeqCode) | reverse complement strand
TGCTCGCCGCGCGCGATCTGGCCGCCTTTACGACCAAGGTCGAGGAGCCGGTGACCGCCGACTATCGCGGCGTCACGGTGCATAAATGCCAGCCGTGGTCGCAGGGGCCGGTGTTTTTGCAGCAACTGCGCCTGCTCGAGGGTTTTGATCTGCGCGCGATGGGCCTCAACTCGGCTGACTATATCCATCACCTGGTCGAGGCGGCGAAGCTCGCCTTTGCCGATCGCGAGCAATACTACGGCGACCCCGATTTCACGCCGGTGCCGATCGATCGGCTGCTCGCGCCGCGCTACGCCGCGATGCGCCGGGAACTGATCGATCCGCGGCGCGCCTCAATGGAGCAGCGGCCGGGCGATCCCAACGGTCTGCGTGCGCTGCTCGAGGGCGGCGGCGGTGAGCCGCGCTCATGGGGTCCGGGGACGATTCACGTCACGGCGGCCGACGGGCGCGGCAATCTGATCGCGGTGACGGCGAGCGGCGGATGGATTCCGAGCTCGCCGGTGATCGACACGCTCGGCTTTCCGCTGGGCTCGCGCATGCAGACCTTTTTCCTCGACGAGAGCCACGCCAACGCGCTGCGTCCGGGCAAGCGGCCGCGCACCACGCTGACGCCCTCGATCGCGACGCGTGACGGCGCGCCGTACCTGGCCTTTGGCACGCCGGGCGGCGATCAGCAGGATCAGTGGACGCTGCAATTTTTTCTCAACCTCATCGAATTTGGCATGTCGGTGCAGGAGGCGATCGAAGCGCCGCGCTTTTCCACCGCGCATTTCCCGTCGACCTTCTATCCGCATAACGCGCAGCCCGGCGTACTGCGCGTCGAGGATCGAATTGCGCCCGCCGTGCGCGGCGAACTAGCCGCGCGCGGGCATAAGGTGGAGACCCGGCCGCCGTGGTGCGAAGGCCACGTGCTGGGCATCCGCTTCGATCCGGAGCGCCGGCTGCTCGAGGGCGGCGCCGACCCGCGCGGACAATTGGCGGTGGTGATGCCGGCGCAGGCGATTGGCTGGTAGCGGGGGGCGGTATCGCTGAACTGCGCCGCGAAAATCGGGAGTCCGGCCGGATGAGTTTAAGGCTGCGGGCGGTTGCGTTGGCGCTCTTCGCTGGCGCCGGCGTGACGCGAATTTCCCGTGCCGCCCGCGGAGCCCGTGGCGCCTCGATCGATCGGTCGAAAATCGTCGACCTGACCTATACCTTCGACGCCCACACGATCTACTGGCCGACCGAGCCCCCGTTTGTCCGTCAGGTCGAGCATTTCGGGCCGCAACCGGGAGGCTGGTTCTACGCGGCGGGAACCTACGCCGCGCACGAGCATGGCGGCACGCATATGGACGCGCCAGTCCATTTCAACCGCGCGGGCCTGACGATCGATAAGGTGCCGCTCACGCAGCTGATCGGACCGGCGGCGGTGATCGATTTTTCGCCGCGTGCGGCGCGCGACCGCGACGCCACGCTCAACCTCGACGACCTCGATCGTTGGGAAGCCGCGCACGGGCCGCTTCCCGACGGCGCAATCGTCGTCGCGCGCTCCGGATGGGGCCGTTTCTGGCCCGACCGGGAGCGCTATCTCGGCACCGCCCAACCCGGCGACGCCGCCCATCTGCGCTTTCCCGGCTTCGCGCTCGAGGCGGTCGACTATCTGCTCACGCGGCGCAACGTCGCGGCGCTTGCGATCGACACGGCTAGCATCGATCCCGGCGTGGCGACGGACTTCGCGGTCCATCGGCGCTGGCTCGGCGCCAATCGGCCGGGCTTCGAGAACGTCGCCAATGCGGAGCAGTTGCCGGCCGCGGGCGCGACCATTTTCTGCATCCCGATGAAGATTGGCGAGGGCAGCGGTGCGCCCGCGCGGATATTCGCCCTTTTGCCCTGATCGGGCGTGCCAGTCGTGATCGGCGCGGCGCGCGCTGTCCACTTGGGAAGACCGCTGAAGCGGGCGGGAGCATGCTCGCAGTGCGCGTCGAGCCGATCCGCACATACGTATGAGGCGCGAATAGGCGACGAAGACGGACGAGATCGGCACGTGGCGTCTTTTTAGTTGTTTGTACGAAAGCGTCGATTACTCGACGAAACGAAGCGTCGAACGAATCACTACAATCGATAAAAGGCGTTTTTGCTAAGTTTTTTTGTCACCGGCCTCCGGCACAAGACCTGCTCTGATCTCGCATGCGATCAGATCGCTGAGAACGACGTAGCCAGTGGTTGTGCCGCAACCAGGTCTAGCGGCCAGCACGACCGAACGGAAAGGGCTCGGGATAATCGCTGCCGAAAAGAGGAAACGTCAAATCGATTGCGGCGCAACGGAGCAGCGGCGGCTCAGGAGAGGTATGGCGGCAAGTATGGCGGGAGGGACGGAATGATGCGCAAAAACTGGATCATAGCGGCGGGGCTGAGCGCCGCGCTGGTCGCGCTGCCGGCGGTGGCGTCGGCGCAATTTAGCGAGACCCAGAAGGGTACGGGGGTGGGAGCGTTGTTGGGCGCGGGTACCGGTGCGATCGTCGGTGCCGCCGTGCATCATCCGATAGCCGGGGCGTTAATCGGTGCGGGCGTCGGCGGAGTGGGCGGCTATGCGGTTGGCAGCGAGCTGCAGCATCAGCAGAACGCCAACTATGCCAACCAGCGAGCGCTGGGCGCGGAGCAGCGGGAAATCGAGCAACAGCGCCGCGAGATTCGGCAGTTGCAGCAAACGCAGGAGACCGAATAGTCCGCGCTCGAACAAGGGCGCGGCGGCGCGATGAAACCGAATTGGCGCGCAACGGTATATCTAGACAGAGAATTCGATCGGCGGCCGGCGGCCGCCTGGAATCGCAAGCATCAAGTCAGGGAGCACGAGGAGAGGAGGATAGGGTAATGCGTACGAAACGGATGGCAACAGCGGGAATCGCGCTTGCCGTCGTTCTTTTGATCGGTGGATGCTCGGGACAACCGTTGACCGACCGTGAGAAGGGCACCGGCGTGGGCGCCGTGCTGGGCGCCGGCACCGGCGCGATAATCGGCGCGGCCGTGGGTCATCCGGGCGCGGGTGCGGCAATCGGCGGCGGTATGGGCGCACTCGGCGGCTATGCGGTGGGCAACGAGATGCAGAACCAGCAGGTGCAAAACGATCAGACTCAGGGCCAGCTCGAGCAGCAGCAGCAGGAGATCGAATCGCAGCGCCGGCAGATCGATCAGATGCAGGGTCAGCAGAACACCGAATGAAATGATCGGCGAGACGCATGACCGGGCGGCGGGGGTGTCAATGGGCTTCCCCGCCGTGGCCGATCGCGCGCCGGCGATCGGCCGCCGGATAATTCCAGACGCCCAGCGCGCCGCGCATGACGGCTAGGCCGGACGGCAGAGTTTGCATGCGCGCATCCCGGCGTGGCGGGCGTGATCGGCGTCGCCAAAGATGATCCATTGGCGGCGTTCGGCGCGGCGCACGGCCGAACAATCCGGGCGGCAAAAGATGTGCGATAGCCAATGGCCGTAGACTGCGCCGGCAGGTACGCGATTGCCGCGGTCCACCTTGAACCCCTCGCTCCGCAACAGCATCAGTTTCCGATCGACGCCGCCACCGTAATTGCCGACGCTGCCGTCGGAGCGAATCACACGATGACACGGGACGTAGATGGCCACCGGATTCGTGGCCATCGTATTGCCGATCGCGCGCTGGCCCGAGGGCGCTCCGATTGCGGCGGCGAGCGCCCGGTAGGTGACCACGGCGCCGGCCGGCACGGTGCGCAGACGCTGGAAAGCGCGGCGCCGAAACGGGCTCGGCACCAGGCTGAAGTCGACCGCGCGCCCAGCCACCGCGCTGGCGTCGCCGTCGAGCAGGCGATCGATTTCCGCGCCAACCCGGACGGCCACGGCGCGATCCTCGACCGGATCGAAAAGCTGGCGGATAGCGGCGATCGTCGCGCCGCCGTCGGAATGATCGAGAAAGCTCAGCGCGAGCAGTCCGCGCGGACTTTCGGCGGCGAGCAGCGGGCCCAGGCGCGACTCGACCACGCCGACCCGTGCCGGCGGGCGCCTGACGATCGCGAGGTCATGCACCAGGCGCGCATGGGCCGCGCCGAGCATCTCGTCGATCGCCGCGGCGGAGGCTTCGCCGTCGGTAAATTCCACGGCGCCGGACTTGTGAGCTGCTTTCATGATTCTATCTCTCCGTTACGGCCTTGAGTTTCTTGAGCGCCTGGTAGACGCCGGCCCGCGCACTCTCCGGCGAGCAATCCAGGGCCGCGGCGATCGCGTCGTACTCGAGGCCGCCAAACTTGCGCATCACCAGCGCCTGGCGCTGCTTGTCGGGCAGTCCCGCAATCGCCGACTTGAGTTCGAGCACGGCCGTGTGATCGCCGTTGGCGGACGCGCTCCAGCGGCCAATATCGGGCTGCTCGTCGGCAAAGACGCGCGCCCGCCGCATCCGCCCGCGCGCGCGGTTAAGACAGAGATTGGTCGCAATGCGAAACAGCCACGGCCGCAGGCCGGCCGCCGAATCGAGCTTGGGGTAGGCGCGGTAGGCGCGCAGCCAGGTCTCCTGAAAGAGATCGAGCGCGTCTTCGCGATCACGCGTCGTGCGCACCAGAAAACGCATGATCTCGCGCTCGTGGAGCGCCACCGCATCCTCAAAGGGCGGCGGCAATTCGATTGTGATCGGTTCGGCCATGCACCGGGTTATAACCCCGCTCACGAAGCACCGTGAAGCAGGGTGCGCGAGAGTAATTCGCCGGCGTGCCTAACGCGCGCGCATGGGCGATGCGCGGCTACTCGGCGCCGAGGCGGAACAGGCGCGCCGCGTTGGCGGCAAGCATTGCGGCCAGCGCGCCGCGGTCGGCGTTGCGCACCCGCACCAGCGCATCGAACGTGCGCACGACGAAGGCCGGTTCATTGGTGCGGCCACGCATCGGCGCGGGCGCCAGATAGGGTGAGTCGGTCTCGATCAGGATGCGATCGTCGGGCACGATCGCCGCCGCCGCGCGAGATGCCGCGGCGTTCTTGAAGGTCAGGATGCCCGAAAACGAAATGTAAAAGCCGAGCGCGAGAAAGTCGCGCGCCGCGGCGCTGTCGCCGGTGAAGCAATGGATCACGCCGCCGCGCGGCGGTATCCCGGCCGCGCGCACGATCGCGGCCATCCGCGCCTCCGCGTTGCGGCAATGGATAACGATCGGGCGGTCGAGTTCGGCGGCGAGTTCGAGCTGGCGGCGCAGCGCGTCTTCCTGCGCGGCGGGCGGCGAATGCAGGTAATGGAAGTCGAGGCCGCTCTCGCCGATCGCGACGACTTTGGGCGATCGCGCCAGTTCGCGCAATTCGGCGATACGCGCGGCGTCGCAATCCTTGGCGTCGTGGGGATGCACGCCGATCGCCGCGAAGACGCCGGGATTGGCTGCGGCGATCGCGACCGTCGCGCGATCGGTTTCGATGGCGCCGATCGCGCCGACCGAGATCATCGTGGCGACGCCAGCGGCGTGCGCACGCGCGACGATCGCGTCAACTTCGCCGCGCAGTTTCGGGTCGGCGAGATGGCAGTGGCTATCGACCAGCACCGGTTCAGGCGGGGGCGGGCTTGTCGCGGCGCGGAAAGAGCGCGACCGGCGGATTGACCTTGTGGCCGGGCTTGAGGCCGGCGCCGTAGGGCTGGCGCGCGGTCGCGTCGTCGACGTTGAGCATCGCGAAGATTTTTCCCGCCGTCACCGGCATGAACGGTTCCAGCGCATCGGCGATCACGCGCAGCGCTTCGAGCAGGTTGGCAAGAATCTGCGCGACCTGCGGCATCTTTGCCGGATCCTTGGCGAGACTGAACGGCGCGGTCGCAACGATATACTTGTTGGCGACATCTAGCCCCGCCCAAATCTTTTCCAGCGCTCTTTTGAAGTCGAGTTCCTTAGTCACGTCGTCGTCTACTCGTTCGGTAAGTTCAAGCAAATCGGACCACGTAATTTTCTTTGTCAGGAACAGACTTACGTCAGGAATTTCCGGGGTGACTGTAACCTCGCCATTGAAATACCGCTGCGCCATCGCGAGCACGCGGCTGGTGAAGTTGCCGAGATCGTTGGCGAGGTCGGCGTTGTAGCGCTCGGTCAGCCGCTCCTCGGAGAAATCGCCGTCGAGCCCGTAGACCACTTCGCGCATCACGAAGTAGCGCAGCACGTCGGGTCCAAAGGCCTGCTCGTAGGTGACGGGGTCGCGCACGTTGCCGGAGCTTTTCGACATCCGCGAGCCGCCGAAATTGAGCCATCCGTGAACGTTGAGGCTGCGGAACAGCGGGAGCCCGGCGGCCATCAGGATAGCCGGCCAGTAGACCGCGTGGGTCTTGAGAATATCCTTGCCAATGAAGTGTTCGGTATGCGGCCAGCGGTCGCGCATAAACTCGTCGAGGCCCAGGCGGCTGGCCGGCTCGCTGACATAGGCCCAGAAGGCGTCGTACCAGACGTAGGTAACGTAGTTGTCGTCGAACGGCAGCTCGATACCCCAATCCATGCGCGCCTTGGGGCGCGAGATGCACAGATCGCTGAGCGGCTCGGCGAGCATGTTGAGCGCCTCGTTCTTGTAGCGCTCGGGGCGGATCAGAATTGCGTCGCGCTTGACCAGATCGCGCACCTTCTCGCGGAACTGATCGATCTTGAGAAAGTAATTGCTCTCGCGAATCAGCTCGACCGGCGTGTTATGCGTGGGGCAGAGGTTGCCCGGCAGCAATTCCTTTTCGGTATAGAAGCGCTCGCAGCCGACGCAGTAGAGCCCCTCGTACTCCTTGAATTCGATATTGCCCAGCGCGCGCGTCTTCAGGAGCATCTGCTGAACGAATTTTTCGTGCACCGGGTCGGTGGTGCGTACCCAGTAGTCGAACTCGATGTGAAGCCCGGCGAAGGCGTCGCGGAACAGCACCGACATCTTGTCGGTGTAGGCCTTGGGCGCGAGCCCCTCGGTGATCGCCGCGCGGCGAATCTTGTCGCCATGCTCGTCGGTGCCGCTGAGGAACGAGACCTGCGCGCGTCCGCGGCGCCGCCGCTGGCATCGCGCAAACACGTCGGCGGCCAAGGCTTCATAGGCGCTGCCGACATGCGGCGTGCCGTTGCAGTAGAAGATTGCGGTGGTGAGATGGATCGGTTCGGCCATGAGGGTTGTCGATGGGCAATTGCGCGGACGCGGCGGCGGGCGGCCGGGCGTCAGTTGTGGGCCGGACGGTTGTCGACCAGATCGTCGAGCGTGGCCTCGACCACACCGCCGTCTTCCTCGCGCTGAATCAGCACGGTCTGCTTGAGGATATTCTGGCGAATGACCTTGCCGGCGCCCTGGACCGATTCGACGCGCCGGCCGAGATTGGGCAGCGCGCGCTTGAGTTCGACATAGGTGGCGTATTCGTAGCGCAGGCAGCACTTGAGCCGCCCGCACATCCCGGCCAGCCGCGACGGATTGAGCGCCAGCCCCTGGTCGCGCGCCATCTTGACGGTGACCGCCTCGAAATCGCGCAGCCATGAGGAGCAGCACAGTTCGCGCCCGCACGGACCGATACCGCCGGTGACCTTGGTCTCGTCGCGCGCGCCAATCTGTTTCATCTCGACGCGCACGCGCAGGGTGTTGGCGAGGTCGCGCACCAGGTCGCGGAAGTCGACGCGGTTTTCGGCGGTGAAATAAAAGATCGCCTTGCGCCCGTCGTAGGTGTAGTCGACCCGCACCAGCTTCATTGCCAGGCCGCGCTCGCGGATGCGCGTGACGCACAGGCGCTCGCCCTGCTGCTCGCGGCTGAGCGTGTCTTCCTCGAGGCGGAAGTCGCGATCGTCGGCGAGGCGCACGACCGGGCGCATCGAGCTGAGGTCAAGGGTCTGGGCCGGCTCGTGCGGCTCAACTTCGACGATTCCGATACGGGTGCCGGCTTCACTTTCGACCAGCACGCGATCGCCGCGCTTGAGGGCGAGTGTGCCGGCCAGGTAGTTCAGCAGATGGCCCGCGTGCTGCATACTTACGGCGACAATCCGGGTGCCGTCGCTGCCGCTCTCGAATGGATCAATGTCGCGGGCCACTGCTTACCCCCCTGCCGCCAGGCACTTATGTTCGCGCGCTCAGTTCGCGCGCCGCGGCGATCCAGAATTGCTCCGCCTGGAGGCGCGAATTCGCCATCGCGTCAACCGCGCCGGCCGCACCGAGCGCCGCTTCGGCCAGTCGCGCAAGCGCCGCGGCGTCACTGCGCGCGGCGATTTCCGCCATCGCGCGGGCGGCCGCGGGCGAGGGCGCGGTAATTTCCGCCGCGATCAGCTTGAAGCATAGCATTTCCTCAAGCAGCCGTGCGATTAGCTCGAAATTTCCCACCGCCTGATCGCGCGCGCCGAAGAATTCCTGGGCCAGCGCCTGGATCGCGGCAAAATCCAGCACGGACGGCTGGCCGAGCGCGTCGATCATCGCGGCGGCCGGCGGCACGTCGCCCCCGGCCAGCGCGAGCGCGATACTCATGCTGCCGCGGGCGAGCGGCGCGATAGTGGCGGCGCGGGCCGCGTCGACCTGATGATCCGCGGTCAGCACGCCGGCGATTTCGGCCGGCGTCAGCGGACCGAAGCGCACCGGACGGGTCCGCGAGCGCACGGTGTCGAGCAGCGCGCGTTCGCTTTGCGTGACCATGATTATCATGGTGTGGCCGGGCGGCTCCTCGAGGGTCTTGAGCAGGGCGTTTTGCGCCGGCAGATTGAGCGTCTCGGCGTCGTCGATAAGCGCGACGCGGCGCGGGCCGCGGGCCGGCCGCACGCCGAGGCGATCGATCAGCTCACGGACCTGCTCGATCAGCAGATCGGTGCGATTGGGCTGGCGCGCCACGTAGATAAAATCCGGATGAACGCCGAGCGCCACCTGCACGCATCCGGGGCAACATCCGCAGCGCGGCGCGGCCGGGGCGTTGGCGCGGGCGCGGACCGCCGGCGCGGCGATCGCCAGCCGCGTCGGACAGCGCGCGGGATCGCAGCAGAAGCCGGGGCCGGGCGCGCGCTCGCATAACAAATGATGCACGAGGCCCTTGGCGACCAGAGCTTTGCCGACCCCGCGCGGCCCGGCGAAGAGGTAGGCATGCGCCGGGCGGCGTGCGAATTCGGCCTCGAGCCCGACGATCAGCTCGCGATTGCCGGCGATTCCCGCAAGTGGCATCAGTGCGCCGTCACTGCGCCATTATGGCGTCGATCGCGTCGGCGATACGCGCCGTGATTACGGCAACCGCGGCGGTCGCGTCGAGCACCGTGACACGGCCGGGCTCGGCCCGCGCGATCGCCAGAAAGCCCTCGCGCACGCGGCGATGGAATTCGACCACCTCGCCCTCGAAGCGGTCGGGCGCGCGCACCCCGCCGCGCACCCGCGCGCGCGTGCGGGCCAGTCCGGTCTCGACGTCGCAATCGAGCACGAAGGTCGCGTCAGGACGCATCGCGTCGCTCGCCAGCGCGTTCAAATCGGCGAGCAGCTTAAGGTCGAAGCCGCGGCCGTAGCCCTGGTAGGCGACGGTCGAATCCGAGTAGCGGTCCGAGATCACGATATCGCCCGCGGCGACCGCCGGCTTGAGCCGTTCGCGCACATGCTGGGCGCGATCGGCCAGCACCAGCAGCAGTTCGGCGGCGACCACCAGCGACACCGCGGGGTCGAGAAAGATCGCGCGAATCGCCTCGCCGGCGCGCGTGCCACCCGGCTCATGGGTGACCGTCACGCGCCGTCCGCGGGCGCGCAGAACGTCGGCCACCAGCGCGGCCTGGGTGGTTTTGCCGGAGCCCTCGACGCCCTCAAGCGTGATAAATCGACCGGTTGCCATCATTGAGAAAGATACCAGTGCGCCAGCGCCGGCTGAAACATCGTGTAGATCGATGCGGCCAGCGCCAGGAACGGTCCGAACGGCACCTCGGTTTGCATCAGCGAGCCTTCGCCGCCTTCGTCCGCGGGCGCGGGACGCGTGCCGCGCCGCTCGGCGGTGACCTCCGCGATCGCCTCGGGCACGACCTCTTCAGGCGGGGCCGGCGCGCCCCCGGCCATCGCGAAGGCGAGGCCGCCGATCGCGCCCAGAATCGAGCCGGCGAAAACCGTGAAGATCACGCCCGGCCAGCCGATGAACGCACCGACCATCCCGAGCAGCCATACATCGCCCATCCCGACGCCCTCCTGCCCGCGAATCAGCAGGTAGGCCTCGCCGGTGAGAAAAAGAAAACCGGCGCCGATCGCGACGCCAATCAGCGAACTGCGCAGGCCGACCTCGGGAATCGCGAGCCACGCCGCGGCGATGCCGATCGGGATTCCGGCGAAGGTGATGAAGTTGGGAATCACGCGCCAGTCGTAGTCGATCAGGGCAATCGTATAGAGCGCCGCGATCAGCACGAAGCGCGCCGCGGCGTCGGCTGCCGCAAACGTAAGGAACAGATAGAGCGCGCCGCAAGCGAGCGCCAGTTCGGTCACGAAATAGCGCGCGGCGATCGGCCCGCCGCACATCAGGCAGCGTCCGCGCAGGCCGAGATAGGCGAAGATCGGGATGTTGGCGCGCCATGGAAGCGGCTGGTTGCAATGCGGACAGTACGAGGGCGGCGCGGCGATCGAAATCTCGCGCGGTATCCGGTAGGCCACCACGTTGACGAAGCTGCCGATGCAGGCGCCGATCGCGAAGGCGAAGAGTGCGCCGAGGCCGCGCGGGAGATCGATCATGCCGTCGGCCCTGGGCGGGAGTGCGGGCCTGCGCGGGAGACGCGCGAAGCGGACATATTGTCGGTGCGAGTCGCGATCACGCGGTCCAGCTTACGTGCGCGGCGCGGATAGTTCTATGTTTCTCTCTCTTATAATCGCGCGGCTGCGCAGACTTGCCCGCGTCCCATGCCCGCTTCGCCCGATTCGAATTTCACTCGAGCGCATCCGAGGCCCGCCGCGGCTGCGATTTGTCACCCTGAGCGTAGCGAACGGGTCCCGGCTCCGGGTTTCTTCGCGCCGCTCAGAATGACGGAGGAAGTGCGTTACATCAGTGACTAAATGCGGCGCTATTTCTGGCAGTGCGGGCAATAGAAGCTCGAACGCTGGCCGACCGTCGCGGCGCGAATCGGCGTCGCGCATTCGCGGCATGGCTGGCCCTTGCGATCGTAGACCAGCAGGCGCGGCGCGTAGCGGCCGGGCTGGCCGCGCCCGTCGCGATAGCTGCGAAAGGTGGTGCCGCCGCTGCCGATCGCTTCGTGCAGCACGGCCGGTGTGATCGCGGCAATTCGGGCAAGCTCGGCGCGGGTGACCTTGCCGGCGCGGCGCGTCGGCCGCACGCGGGCGCGGAACAGAATCTCGGAGGCGTAGATATTGCCCACGCCGGCGACGATCCGCTGGTCCATCAGCAGGTTCTTGATCGCGCCCTTGCGTCCGCGCGTGACGCGCCACAAATAGTCCGTGGAGAATTCGGCGGCGAACGGCTCGGGGCCGAGTCCGCGCAGCTCCGTGATCGCCGCGAGGTCGGCACGCGCGACCAGTTTGATCAGGCCGAAGCGGCGCGGGTCGTTGTAGACCAGCCGGCTGCCGTCGTCGAGCGTGAACTCGAGATGGTCGTGGCGCGGATCGAACGGCTCGTTGTCGCGGCCGGCGCGGCGATGGGTCAGGCTGCCGCTCATCCCGAGATGAACCATCAGCAGATCGCCGCCGCTCAGTTCGATCATCAGGTATTTCGCGCGGCGGCCGACCGTCTCGATCGTGTGGCCGGTAATCGCCGCGGCAAAATCGGGCGTGACGGCGCGGCGCAGGCGCGATTCGCGGACGATCGCGGCGGCGACGCGCCGGCCGGTCGCGGAGGCGGCCAGAATCCGCCGCAGCGATTCGACTTCCGGCAGCTCAGGCATCGCGATGATTCAGCGTCAACGGCTGCGGCAGGGCGTGCGCCAGCCGGATCAGATCGTCGAGTGCGAGGGTCGCCGCGCGCGCGGCGGGATCGATCGCGGCGCGCGCGAGTGCCGCGTCGAGCGCCGGCCCGTCGAGCGCCAGCGCCGTCGCAAGCGCGTTGCGCAACGTCTTGCGCGGTGCGCGAAAGGCCGCGCGAATCGTGGCCAGCAGCGCCTGTTCCCCGGCCGGCGAGTTGAACGGCAGCGGATCGCGCGGCGCGAAGCTCAGGACTTCGGCGTCGACCTTGGGCCGCGGATGGAAGCTGCCAGCGGCGACCCGGAAATGGCCCGCGATCTCCCAGTAGATCGCGGTATAGGCGCTGAGCGCGCCGTAGGCCGACGTGCCGGCGGCGGCGCGAATCCGCTCGCCGACCTCGCGCTGAAACATCAGGACCATCCGGCTGATCCGCGGATGCATCGCGCACAGCCGCTCGAGGATCGCGGAGGCGGCGTTGAACGGCAGATTGGCGACCACGCGATACGGCGCGGCGAAGCCGATCTCGTGCGCCTCGATTGCGAGGAAATCGCGGTTGACGATCGCCACACGGCGGTCGTCGGCGTAGCGCGCCGCAAGCCGGGCGGCGAGCCGCTCATCGAGTTCCACCAGCACGATCCGGCCGACCGGAAGCGCGGCAATTCGTTCGGTGAGCATCCCGAGCCCCGGCCCGATCTCGAGCACCGCGTCGCCCGGCGCGATCGCGGCGGCCGCAACGATGCGATCGGCGACCCGCGGCTGGACGAGAAAATTCTGGCCCTTCGACTTATGCGGCTGCACGCCGGCGATCGCGAGCGCTCCGGCCGGCGCGGCGGCGCCCATAGGTCCGTCGGCCGCGGGCCCGGCGATGCGCCGGGCGACCCTGGACGCTGTGCGCGGGCGCGTCACAGCGGCAGGTTGGCGGCGGCGTCGATCGTCAGGGGATCGCGCTCGCCGCGCAGCAGCCGGTAGCTGCCGGCCAGCGCGATCATGGCGGCGTTGTCGGTGCAGTATTTCAGCGACGGGGCGACCACGCGGCGACCGTCGGCTGAGGCCGCGGCCGACAGCCGATCACGCAGACGCGAGTTGGCCGCGACGCCACCGGTCAGCGCGATGGTCTGCGCGCCGATTTCGCGCGCCGCCGCGATCGTCGGCCGCACCAGCATCTCGACCACCGCCTCCTGGAAGCTCGCGGCGAGATCGGCGGGGGTGGTCGCTGCGCCGTCGGCACTGGCCAGGTAGAGCGCGACCGCTGTCTTGACTCCGCTGAAGCTGAAATCGAGCGGCGCGCCCTTGACCCTCGCGCGCGTGATCGCGACCCGCTTCGTGCTGCCGGCGCGGGCCAGTTCGTCGATCGCCCGGCCGCCCGGATAGCCCAGGCCCATCAGCTTGGCGACCTTGTCGAAGGCCTCGCCGGCGGCGTCGTCGCGCGTCGTTCCAAGCCGCCGGTAATGGCCGAAACCGGTGACCGCGAAGAGCGCCGTATGGCCGCCCGAGACGACCAGCGCCAGGTAGGGCATCGGCACTTCATGCTCGAGCATCGGGGCGAGCAGATGCCCCTCGATATGGTTGACGCCGACCATCGCGAGACCGGCGGATTGCGCGAGCCCCTTGGCGCACATCAGGCCGACCAGCAGCGAGCCGACCAGTCCGGGTCCGCGCGTCACGGCGACGCCGCCCAGGTCGCCGAGCGTGCATCCGGCGGCGGCCAGCGTGCGCTCGATCACCGGCAGGATCGTGATCACGTGATTGCGCGAGGCAAGCTCCGGCACGATACCGCCGTACGCGCGATGGATGTCGTCCTGATTGGCGACGGCACTGGCGCGCACGGTCACCGCGCCCGGACGCACGGTCTCGATGATCGCGGCCGCGGCGTCATCGCAGGACGATTCGATTCCAAGTATCAGCATGGGTGGTGCGGGCGCGCGGACGGCCGCCTCAGTCGGCACCCGGATCGTTAGGGGCCGGCGCGACCGCGGGCGCCTCGTTGGCATGCGGCGGCGGGGGCGGCGGCAGCTCCTCGGGCGCGGGCTCGGCGGCGTCGCCGATAGGTAGTGCGGTTGATTCCTCGGCCGGGGAGGCGGGCGGATTGGGGTTCGGCGGGGGCGGCAGATTGGCCGCCAGCCGGCTATAGCCAACCCGCGCCATCAGATTGGCGGGCGCCGCGCCGACCGCGCGCTGATAGGCCAGGGCCGCCTCGGGCAGCTTGCCCTGCTCCTCGTAACAGGCGCCCTCGAAGCCCACGGTCTCGCCCAGCCATTCGGGGCGCGCGGCGAACCCGATTTCGGCCCGTTCGAGGAAGGTCAGCGCCTGATCGTAGTTGTTCTCCGCCATGTACGATCGGCCGAGATAGAAATACTCGAACGGATCGCCCGGATCGATGGAGACCGCGCGGCCGAGATCGCGAATCGCGTTGTCGGCGTGGCCCGCTATTAGCTCTTTGCGCGCCGCTTCGGTCACGCGCAGCGAAGCGGCCATCGCCGGCGTTGGCGCGCGCGTGATTTCCGGCGCCAGCGATGAGTCGCTCAGATCGGGACCCGCCGCGATAGTGCCCACGTCGAGCGCGGGCGGCGGTCCATTTTCCGGCGCCTCGACGCTGGCGTCGTGCAGCGCGGGCGCGGCGGGATTGATCGCGGCGCTGGCCGTGCGCTGGCCGCCGGCCGACGGCATGGAGGGCGCCGCGCCGCCGGCCGTCGGGGCAGCGGCGTTCGCGTCATTCGATCCCGCGTTGGCCGCGTTTTTCGATCCCGCGGGTGGCGCGCTCCTCGATCGCTCGTTGGCCGCACTGTTTGAGGGCGCGCGGGATGCGCCGTTCGATCCCGTACTGGCGGTGTCGGTAACAGCGCCGGCTGCGCCCGGCGCCGTCACGGGCGGCAGCGTCGTCACGGACGGTGACCCCGGCACAGGCGGGAGCGCCGCCGAGGAATTCTCGTCGGAGGGAACCTGCTGCCAGTCGTCTCCGGGAGAGGAACTTTCCGCTGGCGCGGAATTGGCTCCCGGCGCGGATCCGCCTGCCGACGGCGCGGCCGCTTCCGCGGGGGGCAGGTTTTCCTCGTCGAGATGGGCCAGCATGAGAGACCCGGCGTTGGCTCGGGGCGTGGCGCGGGCAACTTGGACGGGGGTATCCACGACGCTCGCCCGGGCGGGCGCCGCCGCCACAGTGATCGCAACGGCCAGCGCCGCGGGCGCCGCCGCCATCCGCATTATGAAGTTCGCGACCATTGGCCAATAAAAATGCCGCGCTGGCGGCTTGAGGGCAACAATCGCCGCGCCGGCGCGCCCGGATATTAATATCGCGTTCGCGACGCCGGCGCAGCAACCTCGCATCCGATGCGTGGGCGGCGCGCTCAATCGTTGGGAGTCGCCGGGTTGGATGGCGTGGCGCCGGGGGTTGCGGCGTTAGGGGTTGCCGAGTTGGGCACTGCCTCCCAATGCACACCGCCGCCGCCGTCACCGCTGGCCGAGGCCGGGGTCGCGTCCGACCCCGCCGCCGTATGAAACGGACAGGTTTCGGTCGGCGCCATCGCGCGCGGGAATACGCCCTGCACAGTCACCGGACAGTAGGGTCCGGCGAGGTAGCCGGTCAGCGGGTCGACCGTCGCCATCACGAGGTCCGCCGGCATCGCGAAGTCGAGCACCGGACGCGACGCGCTGGCCGCCTTCATGTAATTGGTCCACGCCGGCAGGGACGCTTCGGCGCCGGTCAGGTCGAGCGCCTCTTTCTGATCGAACCCGGTCCATACGACGCACAGCAGGTTGGGCGTGAAGCCGGCGAACCACGCGTCCACGGAATCGTTGGTGGTGCCGGTCTTGCCGGCGGCCGGCTGCGTGAAGCCGGCGCGGCGGGCGCCCTCGCCGGTGCCATGATTGATCACCTGCTCGAGCATGAAGTCCATCATGTAGGCCAGTTCGGGCGGCAGCACCGTGGAAGCCTTGAGTTCGTGGCCCTCGATTACCTGGTTGTTCTTGTCGACCACCGCGGTCACCGCGTAGGGCGGCACCTCGAGGCCCTCGTTGGCCAGGATGGTGTAGGCGTTGGCGAGCTGCATCGGCGAGACCGCGATCCCCCCCAGGATAATCGACGGGTAGGCCGGCAGATTGCCGAAGCCGAGCTTTTGCGCCATCGCGATCACCCGGTCGAGTCCGATCGAGTTGGCCAGCCGCGAGGTCGCCGAGTTGAGCGACTCCTCGAGGGCGAATTCCAGGGTGACGCGGCCGAAGTAGCGATTCTTGAAATTGCGCGGCGTCCACGAGGTATCGCCGATCTGCCAGGTGAACGGCGTGTCGTCGATATAGCTGCTCGGCAGGTAATGCTGCGGGCCGCCGTCGAGCGTCTCCTGTAGCGCGGCCAGGTAGGTCACCGGCTTGAAGGCCGACCCCGGCTGGCGCACCGACTGGGTAACCCGGTTGAACTGGCTCTGCTGATAGTCGCGTCCGCCGATCATCGCGCGGATCTTGCCGGTCTGCGGCTCGATCGAGACCAGGCACGATTCGAGCTGCTCGCTTTTTTCCTTGCGCTTGAGCGAGGGATGCCGGGTCTCCAGGTCGACCAGATTGTTGACGATCGCGTGCTCGCCTTCCTTCTGCATATGCACGTCGAGCGTGGTGAAGACCCGCAAGCCCTCGCCGGTCAGCACGGTCGCCGGATAGCGCTCGGCCAGTTCATGCTTCACGTAGTCGACAAAATACGGCGCGTCGTTGGTCTCGAGAAACGGCTCGCGCGCGCGCAGCGCTTCAGTCGCCGCCACGTCATAGGCCGCCTTGCTCACGTAGCCGTCGGCCAGCATCGCCGACAGCACCTCGTTGCGCCGCTGGCGGGCGGCGTTGGCATGGCGGATCGGATTGTAGCGATTGGGCGATCGGATCATGCCGGCGATCGTCGCCATCTCGGCGATCGTCAAGTCGCGCGGATCCTTCGAGAAGTAGAATTGCGCGGCCTCCCAGATGCCGTAGATACCCTCCTGGCCGCGCTGGCCCAGGTAGATATCGTTGATGTAGTTCTCGAGGATCTCGTCCTTCGAGTACTGGCGCTCCGCGATATACGCCATCAGCGCTTCCTTGACCTTGCGATGCCAGTCGCGTTTGCTGGTCAGGAAGAAGTTCTTCATCAACTGCTGGGTCAGCGTCGAGCCGCCCTGGACCACGTGGCCAGTGGTTAAATCGATCCATCCGGCCTTGAGCGTGCGCACGATGTCGATGCCGTGATGCTCGTAAAAGCGATGGTCCTCGGCGGCTAGGATCGCATCGATGAAGGCCGGCGGGATATCGCTGATCGGGACCAGCCGGCGCTGCTCCCAGTCGCCTTGGAAGATCGCGCCGAGCAGTTCCGGCTCGAGCTCGATCGAGTAGATCGGGTCGTGCCCGACGCCGTCGTACATCGCCGTGATCGTGCCGTCGGCGGCGAGCTTGAGCCCGATCAACTGGCCCGGGTAATTCTTGTACGGGTAGCCGAAGCTGTGCAGGAAGATCAGCAGCCTGCCGTGCTTTTGATCGTAGGAGTATTCGCCGCGCGCAACGACCTCGCCCGGCGTGTCCACGCGATGATAGTTAAGCCGCGCCAGGCGCTGGAAAAAGCCGAGATCGCCCAGCTTCTGCCCCGGATAGATCACCACCGAATCGGAGTAGATGCGCGACGGGATCGTCCAGCGCTGGCCGGCGAAGCGCGTGATCACCTCTTGCTGCAGCGCATTGTAGTAATTGAAGAAGCTGTAGACCATCGGAGCCATCGCGAACAGCGCGATTGCGCCCAGGCCGATCAGTCCGAATTTTATCGCTCGCCCAAGTTGCATCGCTAAGCCGCCGCCGCGCGTCGCTGCTGCCCCGCGCCTCAATCCCGGCGGCGCAAGGGGATAAACAGCGTGCCCTTGTCGCGCCGGATGAGCAACAGCACCACCCGATCCGCCGCGGCGGTTCCCAGCGCCAGGTCGAACGCGCTCACGGTGCCGACCGCGCGCCGGTCGACCGCCAGGATCACGTCGCGCGCGCGCAGGCCCGCCGCCGCGGCCCGGCTGCCGGCGTCGACCCCGTCGATCACCACGCCGCTGGCGTCGCCGAGCTTGAGTTCGTGTGCCAGGGCCGGACTGAGGTCCTTGACCGTCAGGCCGAAGGCTGCGGGATCGCCGGCCGCCAAAGCCGCGGCATCGGCCTTGGCCAGTTGCTCCTCGTGCGACGGCGTGATCACGAGCGCGATCCGCCGCGTCGTCCGGCCGCGGATTACCGTCAGCATCGCGCCGTGGCCAACGGGCACCGTGCCGACCATCAGCGGCAGCTCCTGCGCGGTGCCGATTTCATGATCGTCAAAGGCCACCACGATATCGCCATGCCGCAGCCCGGCTCGCGCCGCCGGACTGTCGTCGAGCACCTCGTTGACCATCGCGCCGTGCGGCGGATCGAGACCCGCCGCTTGCGCCTCGGCCTCCGAGACCGGCTCGATATAGACCCCGAGCCATCCGCGCACCACCTTGCCGCGGCTCAACATCTGCGGCAGTTCCTGCTTGACCAGGTTGACTGGAATCGCAAAACCGATCCCCATGCTGGCGCCGGTGCGCGTATAGATCGCCGAATTGACGCCGACCACCTCGCCGCGCAGATCGATCAGCGGGCCGCCCGAATTGCCCGGATTGATCGACGCGTCGGTCTGGATATAGTCGTCGAAATTGCCCGGGATAAAGCGTCCCTTCGCGCTCACGATTCCGGCCGTCACCGAATGGTCGAAGCCAAACGGATTGCCGATCGCGATTACCCATTGCCCCACCCGCACCGTGTCGGAATTGCCCAGCGGCGCGACCGGCAGGCGATGCGGCGCGTCGATCTTGATTAGCGCGATATCCGATCGCGAGTCCTGCCCGATCACGCGCGCGGTGTACTCATGGCCGTCGCGCAGCGTCACCACCGTGGGACCGCCGTCTTCGACCACGTGATCGTTGGTCAGGATATAGCCTGCCGAATTGATGATAAAGCCTGAGCCGAGACTGTGCGGATGGGGCAGGTCGTAGCGTTCGAACGGCTGGCCAAAGCGATCGAACGGGTCGCTGTTGCGGTCCGGGTCGCTCGTGGCGCCTGTCGCATCGACCTTTTGCTCGGTCGAGATATTGACCACAGCCGGCGACAGTTGCGCCGCCAGCTCAACGAAATCGGGTAGCGTTGCGGCCTTGCGGATGCGCCCGGCCGGCCGCGCACTCCATAATGGATTCACGTTGACGGTCGCGCCCGGGATAGTCGTCGCGCGCGATTCGGCGGCGCGGGCGACGGAATTTCCGGCGGGATTTGCCGTGGACGCCCCGGCGCAACTCGCCGGTGCCGCACCGATCGAGGCCAGGATCAGCGCGAGACTCGCCGCGACCCCGGCCACTCGCCATTCAAATCCCGGCTCGCGCAGCATTCTGATGAAGTTCCGGCGGCTATTAACTTCCGATGGTCCCGCAGATCCGGCGGCCCACCGCTTCGATCGCCTTAGCGAAGCTCTGCGCCAGGCCTACTCGGTCATTTTGAGCGCAGCGAAAAATCCCGGGATTCTTCACGTCGCGGACTCCGTTCAGAATGACCACCTGGCTTGTGCGGAGGGTCGTTAGCGCGGCGCCTGCCGGGCGCGCTCAACGTATTTCATACGCAGTTCGTAGAGCACGGCGTCGATCAGTTGATCCTCGTCGCGATCGAGATTGCCACGAGTTTTTTCGCGGAGCATCCCGATAATGTCGATTAGCTGCTCGGCGCCGCGCAAATCCTGCATCGCTTCGCCGGTCTGCGGATCGACGATATCGCCGAGCAGCACCAGCGCCTGGGTCGAGAGCCCGACCAGGAAGGTGCCGAAGGTCAGCTCCGGGCCCGCCGACTCGCCCGGGTGATGCGTATGCCCCGGATGCTCGTGCGGATGCGCCGCGTGATCGGCGTGATCATGTGGATGACCGTGCCCGGCGTCATCGTGCGCATGACCGGCATGCTCGGCGGCGCTTTGCAGAGCCGCATCGACCGCGTCCGCATCGCCGGGCGCATTGGCGTCGTCGGCCGTTTCGCCCGGCTTTGCCGCGGGCGCTTCGTCACCCTCGCGAAACTCCGGCTTGAGGTCGCCCTCGGCGGAAAAGCGGCGGCGATCGTTGACCTTGAAACCCGGCGATTTTTCTTCTTCGTTTGCCATCTATCGGTTATCCGTGGGGCGATTATCCATTGTGCGCCATCTGCTCGAGCCGCCGGATCCGCTCTTCGATCGGCGGATGGGTTGAGAAAAGCCGCGACAGGCCGCCCGCGCTGAGCGGATTGACGATAAACATATGCGCGGTGGCGGGCGTCGCGTCCGACAGCGGCATCCGCTCGTTGGCCGATTCGAGCTTGCGCAGCGCGTTGGCCAGCAGCAGCGGATTATGCGTCAGATGTGCGCCGCTCGCGTCGGCCTGGTACTCGCGCGTGCGCGAGATCGCAAGTTGAATCAGCGTCGCCGCGACCGGCGCCAGGATCGCCATGAAGAGCAGCCCGAGAACACCGCCGCGATTGTCGTCGTCGCGCCCGCCGAAGCCGCCCAGCAGCGCGCCCCAGCGCACCATCGTCCCGATCATCATGATCACGCCGGCCATCGTCGCCGCGATCGAGCTGGTCAGGATGTCGCGGTTGATGACGTGCGACAGCTCGTGCCCGATTACGCCCTTCAACTCCTCGCGCGTGCAAATCCGCATGATCCCGCGCGTCACCGCGACCGCCGCATGTTTCGGATTGCGGCCGGTGGCAAAGGCGTTGGGCGTGTCGTTGTCAATCAGGTAGAGCTTCGGCATCGGGATTCCCGCCGCGGTCGCCAGTTCGTTGACGATCGCATACAGATCGGGCGCGCTGGAGGCGTCGATCGGCTGCGCCTTGTAGGCGCGCAAGACCATCTTGTCCGAGAACCAGTAGCTGAAAAAGTTCATTCCGACGGCGAAGACGAACGCGATCTCCATCCCGCCGCGCCCGTGCAACATCCCGCCGATCAGGATGATCAAGCCGGTCATCAGGCCCATCAGGAAGGTGGTTTTGAGCATAGTCGACATAAATCTGTATGCGGCTGGCGCGCCCGGACGATTGCCTGAAAACCGGGATTGGTCTGGCTTTTAGAGGTCCGACGGCCGCCGTCTTTACCTACCTTTCGTCAGTATATCGATCAACGATCCCAGTCTGCTCCCTATTCATTTCCAATTCTAATCATTTTTCGCCGCTCTGCCGCATCAACGCTGGGCCATCCGCCAACCCCTCGGCGAGCACCTCCGCCAGGCGCGCGGCGACCGCGCCGACTTCGAGCGTCGCGAGCGGCACGTGCCGTATCACGATCACCCGGCCCAGCGGACGCCACCGCGCGGGATCGGTCGGCCCGAAGAGCGCGATTCCCGGCGCGCCGGCCGCCGCCGCCAGATGGGTCACGCCGGAATCGTTACCGATAAAGCCGGTTGCCAGCCGCGCGATCGCCGCCACTTCGCCGAGTTCGAGGTCGCCGAGCAGCGGGATTCCGCGCGCGGCAAAAATCGGCTCGAACGCCGCGTCGGCCGGTCCCAGGATGACGAGTGGGCGCCTCGGCGGGCGGATCGATTGGGCGATCGCGGCGAATTTTTCCGCCGGCCAGTTCTTCGCCGGGCTGCCACTGCCGGGCAGAATCACGAGGTAATTGCCCGGCTCCAGCCCGATCGCGGCGAGGCGCGCGGCGGCCCTGGCGCGTTGATCGTCGCGCTCCTCGATTGTCCACGCCGGCGCAGCGGCGGCGGCGACGCCGATCGCGCGCAGGTAGCCGATGGCGACGTGATCGACGCCGGGTGGCCGAAACGGATAGCAGGTCGCGCGCCCGGTTGTGGCCGCCGCGAGCGCGTCGCGAAAACTCGCATCGTCGGCGGCAAAGAACGAATAGACCTGGGCGAACGCGCCGAAGAACGCTCGCGCTGCGGGCGCAATCGGCCTTGCGGCATCGAACAGTTGGGCGACCTCGCGCCGGTCGATCGAATAGGCCCGAGAGTGGCCGCGCGCCGCAACGAGATGCTCCGCCGCGAAGCGTGCGAGTTCCGCCCGCGCCATGAAATCGACCGTCGCATCCGGATGCCGCCCAGCCAGCGCGCGCATCGCCGGCGCCGCGCAGATCAGATCGCCGAGCGCGCCCGGAAAGATCATCAGTACGCGCCCGCCGCTTGAGTCCGCCTGATCCACCATCAACGTTCTATCATCGATCGGTCGTCCGATCGTGGCGCCATGAGTCTCGGGCAGCCAGATCGGCCTTCGCATCTGTCGCAACGGTGGGCGTAATCGGGTTAGAATTGCCGTCATGCCGATCAGCGTTGCGCGTACACCGTTGGAACTCGTGGGCCATACTCCGGTGGTCCGGCTCAATCGTCTGCCGGGCAAAGACGACGCCGAGGTCTGGGCCAAGCTCGAAAATTACAACCCGGGCGGCAGCGTCAAGGATCGTATCTGTCTGGCGATGGTCGAAAAGGCCGAACGCGACGGGCGCCTCAAGCCCGGCGACACGATCGTCGAGCCGACCTCCGGTAACACCGGTATCGGCCTCGCCCTGGTCTGCGCGGTCAAGGGCTACAGCCTTATCCTGACCATGCCCGACACCATGAGCGAGGAGCGACGCTCGCTGCTCGCCGCTTACGGCGCCAAGCTCGTGCTGACCCCCGACACGCGCGGGATGCACGGTGCGATCGCCAAGGCCGAGGAGCTGGTGCGCGCCAATCCGGGCTACTATATGCCGCAGCAATTCAGCAATTCGGCCAACCCCGAGGCGCATTACGCGCATACCGGTCCCGAGCTGATGGAACAGCTCGACCAGATCGACGCGTTCATCTCGGGCGTCGGCACCGGCGGCACGATCAGCGGCGTCGGCCGCTACCTGCGCGAGCATCTGAA
>DATLRA010000018.1:0-26450 GCA_035534935.1 Binataceae bacterium (SeqCode) | reverse complement strand
GCCCACGACGACAGCTCGTACATGTTGACCGGGAACCAGTTCGGCAGCAGCCCGATCTCAACCGGCAGCGACGGCGCTGCATCCCACGCCACCTGGTTCATCGTGGCCAGATAGACCCGCGCGAGCGTGCCCGCGTTAACGATTCCGCCGCGCGCCAGGATCCAGCGCCGCGCCTGCATCATCGGCTCGTCGCCCGCGCGCATCCCCGTCAGCTTAAGCGCGAAGTAGGCTTCGATGGTGGTCGACAGATGGCCCTCGCCACCCGGAAACAGCGTCCACCCGCCGTCGCCCTGCTGGGTATCGATCAGCAGCTTCTTGAGCTTGGCTTCGGTCGGCGCGTCGAGTTCGGCCTCCATGAAGCGGTGAAAAATGATCGCCTCGGCGTTCATCTCGGCGTTGGCTTCAAGCGCGGCCTGCCAGTAGCCCTCGGGATGCTGCTGCTGGAGCAGCGCACGCTGGGCTTCGGCGATCGTGAAATCGAGCCGCGCGGCAAATTCGTCGCGCGCGGGCGCCACGCTGATCGCCGGCGAGCCCTCAGTTGTCATCGGTGCAGGTTGGTCCATAAGCACAAATCCGTCCGTTACTCCTCAACTACTCCGCAACCCAGCGCGGCCATGCCCGACGCGTCCATTCGGGCGCGCTCGCGACGCCTCACGGGATTACCGCGCACTTGAGCACGGCACTCCCTTCGAGCAATGCAAAGACGTCGGCTAATTCGCTGAGCCGCCGGCGCGCGTTGATAATCCGCCCCGCGCCGAGCACGCCGCCGCACAACAAGTCGTAAGCCTCGCGCACGTCACGCGGCCGGAAATGAAACGGCGCCAGCAGGGTCAGGTTATCGTAATGCATCCGCCGTGTATCAACGCTGAGCGCCGTGCCCACCGCGCATCCGCCGAAGAACACCACCCGCCCGCCGCGCCGCACGCGCGCAAAGGCCTCCTGCCAGCCGTCCACCTGCCCGGTGCATTCGATCACCAGGTCGGGTCCGTGGCCGCCATTGAGCGCCGCCACCGCGCCCGCCGCGTCGGCTTGCGCAACGTCGATCACGCGGTCGGCGCCGAGTTCGCCGGCCCAGCCCAGGCGGCTCGCGCCGCGTCCCGCGACGACCACTTCGCGCACGCCCGCGGCCCTGAGCGCGAGCATCTGCAGCAAGCCAAATGGACCTGCGCCGACAATCAGCACGGTCTCGGATTTCTCCGCCCGCGCCAGCGCCTGCGCATGGACCACGCAGGCCAGCGGCTCGAGCAGCGCCGCCTCTTCAAACGGTAGCGCAGCCGGCTTGTGAAAAGTGTTGCGCGCGACCACGTGCGGCGGGATCAAAATGTAATCGGCGTACGCGCCCATCACCATCAGATCCATCGCCTGCGCGCAGAGATTCTCCTGCCCGCGATCGCAATAGAAGCAGGCGCCGCACGGCGCGGTCGGCGCCGCCATCAGCTCGTCGCCCACCCGGAACTGCTCGACCCCCGCGCCAATCTCCGCCACCACACCCGAGAACTCGTGGCCAAAGGGCGCCGGCAGCTTCCACATCGGATGCCCCCGGCGATAGGTCTTCAGATCGGTCCCGCAACTCAGCGCGCACTTGATTTCGAGCAGGATCGCGCCCGGCCCCGGATGCGGCGGGATGAATTCGCGCAACTCGAGGCGCCCCGGCTCGACCAGCATCGCCTGGCGCGGCGGCGCCGACGCGCGATCGTGCGAATGCGGCGCTGCGCTGGCGGCGTGCGGCGCGCGCGACGCAGCCTCCGCGTTCGTGATTCGTTCGGCGCTCACAGCTTGCGCTCCACCGCATACGCCGCGAGCAGCCGAAGCGGCGCCGCGCGATCGTCGAAGGCTGCCAGTGCCCGCTCGGCCTTGCCGACCAGCTCGCGCGCCAGATCGCGCGAACGCTCGACCCCGAGCAGCGCCGGATAGGTCGCCTTGCCGCGCGCCTGGTCCTTGTTGGTGCGCTTGCCCAGATCCTCCGCCGACGACTCGACGTCGAGCAGGTCGTCGATCACCTGGAAGGCCAGGCCCAGCGCCGCGCCGTAAGCGCCCAGCGCCGTCAATTCTTCAGGCGACCCGCCGCCCAGGCGCGCGCCACCACGGACCGCGGCAACGAACAGCGCACCGGTTTTGCGGCGATGCAGCTCTTCGAGCTCCGCCAAACGCAGGTCGCGGCCTTCGCCCAGGAGATCGATCACCTGTCCGCCGACCATCCCGGCCGAGCCCGCGCCTTCGGCCAGCTCCGCGATCGTGTCGAGCAGCGCCTCGGGTGCAATTCGCGCCGGGCCGCTTTGCGCCGCCGCTTGCGCGAGCACCTTGAAGGCGTCGGTCAGCAGGCCGTCGCCGGCCAACGTCGCGATCGCCTCGCCGTACACCTTATGGTTGGTCGGACGGCCCCGGCGCAGATCGTCGTCGTCCATGCATGGCAGATCGTCATGCACCAGCGAGTAGGTGTGAATCATTTCGATCGCGCAGGCGAAGCCCATCGCCGCGTCGATCGCGCCACCGACCGCTTCGCACGCCGCGAGCGCCAGGATCGGACGCAGGCGCTTGCCGCCGGCCAGCAGGCTGTAGCGCATCGCCTCGAGCAGGCGGCTCGCCGGCCCATGCGCATCCGCCACCCGAGCCGCCAGTGCCTGCTCGACCAATGTGGCCCGTTGCCGCAGGTAACGCTCGAGATTGAATTCGCGATCGGCGGACCCGCCGGTCATTGCGACGGCCGTGATCGCTTCAATGGGTTTGACGTCCCGCATCGGCTGCTTTCCCAATTCGAACTGCAAGAACAATCGCGATGAATCGTTAGACGGCGAACGCCCAAACCGCGCGCGCCGTGATCATCGCCGCCCGGGCGTCTGCGCGACCGCGCCGCTGCTATCGCCGCACGCGCGCCGCCGTCAGATAAGCGCGAGGCCCTCGCGCGCGACGCGGTGAGTCTTCGCCTCGCACCGGCGCTCTCCGCCCGGATCAGAATTGGCGCGCGCCGCCGATCATGCCACCCGAGGCATCACGCCACGTAATGCCGCACCATCCGCCACGAGTCCTTCAGATTCTTGCCGAAGTCCATCGCCACCGTGCCCTCGAAGCCCGAATGGAGCTTGCAGTCGCGGCACCGCACGTCCTGCTTGGTGCGGTAATATTCCCAATCGGTCGCCTGATGGAGTTCGGCGAAACTCTTGTAGTGGCCGTTGGTGATCAGGTAGCAGGGCCCCTTCCAGCCGCGCGGATTGCGCGTCACGGTGGTCCACGGACTGCACAGCAGGTCGCGCTCGCCGACCAGGTAGTCGAGGTAAATCGGCGTGTTGATAATCTTGTAATCGTCGGCCAGCTTGCGCACGCGCTGGAACTTGAGCGGCATCTCTTCCTTGGTCAGATAGAGATCGTCGTTGGTCAGCACCTGGTAATGGTACCCCGGCGTCACCAGCATCCCGTCGACCCCCAGGCCGCCCAGAAACTTGATCAGCTCCTCGACCTCTTCCGCGTCGGTCTCGCGGAACACCGTCGAGTTGGTCTGCACGCGATAGCCTTTTTCCTTGAGCAGCTTGATCATCCGCACGACGGTGTCGAAATGGCCGTCGCGCGCCAGGATCCGATCGTTGGTCTCGCGCATCCCGTCGATATGCAGATTGAAGCTCAGATACGGGCTCGCCGCGACCTGTTTGATAAAGCGCTCGATCAGAATTGCGTTGGTGCAGATCATCACGTGGCGCTTTTGCTCTTCGATCAGCCGCTTGGTCAGCGGCACGATATGCTTGTACATCAGCGGTTCGCCACCGCAGATCGAGACGATCGGCGCGTCGGCTTCGGAGGCCGCACCGACCGCGTCTTCGAGCGGCATCTGGTCGCGGATGGTGTCCTTGTACTCGACTATCCGGCCGCATCCGATACAGGCCAGATTGCAGGCGTGCAGCGGTTCAAGCATCAGCACCAGCGGGAAATATTTTTCTCCCGCGCGCTTCTTACGGCTCATGTAGCGACCCAGGTCGAGCATCTGTTTAAAAGGCACGCGCATCTGATTTCGATCTCCTGCCAGTCAGCGCGAACGCGGCGCAGCCGGCCAGCCCGATAAATGTGTTTACAACGAGGGCGGCAAGCCGACCTGCGGTCCGTCGTGAAAAAGCCACTGCCGGATCATGCTGACGGCACTCTCGACCTGCACCGCTTGATCGGCGGCAAATAGAAAGCCGATTAACAGTCCGTTGAGCGTCGCGAGCAGCATGCTGGCGACCGCCTGCGGCGGAAAATCCCGGATACAAACGAAGTTATTTTGTGCCCGTCCAATCAGATCGACGAGCAGCGTGCGATAGCCGTCGTAAAGCTGCATCACCTGGTTGGCCAATCCGTCCGACGGCCGTTCATCATGGAGCAATTGCGCGACGAAAAACCGAATCGAACCCGCATTGTCGCGCACGAAGAGCAGGTACAGCTCGATCAGGCGGATTATCTGCGCCTTTTCGTCCAGCGCCCCCGCCTCTTCGGTAAAATCGATGAAATACGGCTCGAGCAGCCCGCTCAATACCGCCATGAACAGATCTTCCTTGGTCTTGAAGTGCCAGAAAATCAGCGCCTTGCTCACGCTGGCGGCTTTGGCGACTTCCGACATAGAGGTCTCGTGGAACCCGCGATTGGCAAAAAGCCCAGTCGCCGCCTTCAGGATTTCGTCGCGCGAGTCTTGCGCCCGCAACTCGGGGGAACTCGCGCGCGGTTCGGCGGCGGTGATGCGCGCATCAGCGGTAGTCGTCTTGATGTCGGCTGGCATTAAAAAACGGCCGCTCGATTAATCCTTTGGCCAGCACCGGGGTACTTGATCTGGCGTGTCTCTCAGGAGACGCCGCGCCCTGAGCCCAGCCGATCGCTCATCCCCACGATGGCGATCGCCACGCCCCAGCTTGCCCTAACCTAGCGGTCAATAGGCATCGTAACCCGGCCAACTCTAAAGTCAATAGGGGTGTGGACAGCTCGCCTGCGGCCGCACAATCGCGATCGCGCCGAGCGGATACCGCGAGCCGCTAAATAGCGCGACTGATAGCGGATTGCAGCGTGATTGGAACGCGCGCGCCGGCAGCTTCCGCCGAGCGCATGGACCCCTCGGTCAGCGCCACCGCGGCGCGGACCTCGGCGCGATTCTCGCCCACGATCGACCCGTCACATCCCGCGTCGATTGCGCGCTCGAAGTCGGCCGCCATCCCGGCGAACCACGCCGCATGATACGAGTCGTCGGGCAGGTCGCTCACGGAGAGATCCTCGCTCGCTCCAGACCGGTCGGTCAGCGCAATCCTGTCGCCTTCGATTTCGAGCATCGCCTCCGCGCCGTAAATCATCGCCGAGGTGCGCCGGACGGGGCTCCGCCACGAAAGATGCGCCGCCGCGATCCGTCCGCGCGGAAACTCAATGCGCAGGTCGGCCAAATCGTCCAGGCGGGAACCGTCGGGCCGTCCCAGGTGGGCCGCGACGCGCGCCGGCGCATCACCGCCCATCAGCCATTGCATGAGGTAGAAGACGTGCCATCCGTGATCGATCAGGATACCGCCGCCGGTCTTCGGATCGAGCCGCCAGCGCTCGCCGCCAACCGCGCTGCCACCTGCGCCCGCCGGTCCGCGGCGCAGTCGCGTGAGCGACACATGGCGCAGATCGCCGAGCCGTCCCGCCGCGATCAGTTCGTGCGCCCGGCGATAGGCCGGCGCGTACTTCCAGTTATGCACGCACATCAGGACGCGCGCGCGCGCGGCCGCCAGCGCGGCCAGCCCGTCGAGTTCGGCGGAGCTGAAACAGGCCGGCTTTTCGACCAGCACATGGGCGCCGGCCGCGAGCGCCTTGCGCACCGACGCGGTATGGAAGGCGGGAGGACTCGCGATATCGACGAAGTCGAGCGCCTCGCCGTCGAGCATCAGATCGAGGTCGTCGTAGACGCGAACGTTCTTGAGCAGATTGATCGCCTGATGGCGCCGTGCGGAGGCCGGATCGTGAATCGCGACGATCGCGACGCCCGGCCGCGTGCGCCATCCCGCAATATGAGCCTGGGCCGCCACTTCGCCAAAGCCCGAAATCGCCCCGCGCAGCATCGTCAATCCGAATTCGCCGCCGGCGCCTCGAGCCGCAACACCGCCTCGCGCACGATCGCTTTCAAATCGCCTTCGTCCTGGCGCGCATACGCGATCAACTCGCGGCGCATCCGCGGCTCCCAGAAGTTCCGCAGATGCTGCACGATCGCGCTGACCGCCTCTTCATGGTCGGGCATCGCCGCGAAGTAGCCGCCGATCTCGTTGGCCATCTTGACCAGATGATGAATCTCCATCGTGCGTGAAACCGACGCGGCGCCGTGGCAACCTGCGCGTTAGCGGCCGCCGCCCGGATTTGCCGCCGCGATCACGCGGTCCGGCGGGAGACGCTCGGGGCGGCGCGTCGTGGGCATCACCTGCACCGCCGTGACCTTGTACTCGGGGCAGTTGGTCGCCCAATCAGAATTTTCCGTGGTCACAACGTTCGCGCCCGACTCCGGATAATGGAACGTGGTGTAGACCACGCCCGGCGCGACCCGCTCGGTGATCGTCGCACGCAGCGCGATCGCGCCGGCGCGGCTCGCCACTTCGACCCAGTCGCCGTCGCGCAGGCCGCGCTGTTCGGCGTCATGCGGATGAATCTCGAGGCGATCCTCGGCGTGCCAGACGACGTTGCGCGTGCGGCGGGTCTGCGTGCCGACGTTGTACTGCGACAGGATCCGTCCGGTGGTGAGAATCAACGGATAGCGCGCGCTGGTGCGCTCATCGGTCGCGACGTACTCCGAGAGCATGAAGCGCCCCTTGCCGCGCACGAACTGGCCGGTGTGCATGACCGCCGTGCCTTCGGGCGCGGCGTCGTTGCAGGGCCATTGGATACTCCCCAGCCGGTCGAGCTTGGCGTAGCTGACGCCGGCGAAAGTCGGCGTGAGCCGCGCGATCTCGTCCATGATCGCCGACGGATGAGCATAGTTCATCGGGTAGCCGAGCGCGTTGGAGAGCGCGCAGGTCACCTCCCAATCCTCCTTGCCGGCAAGCGGCGCCATCACCTTGCGCACCGGCGAGATTCGCCGCTCGGCGTTGGTGAAGGTGCCGTTTTTCTCGAGAAACGACGAGCCGGGCAGAAAGACGTGAGCGTACTTCGCCGTCTCATTGAGGAAGATATCGTGGACGATCACGATCTCCATCGCGCCAAGCGCCGCCGCAACGTGCTGCGAGTTCGGATCGGACTGCGCGATATCCTCGCCCTCGATGTAGATCCCCATGAAGCTGCCGTCGAGCGCCGCGTCGAACATGTTGGGGATGCGCAGGCCGGGCTCGGGATCGAGCGTCACGCCCCATTCGTGCTCAAACTCGGCGCGCAGGACCGGATCGGAGACGTGGCGATAGCCGGTCAGCTCATGCGGAAACGATCCGACGTCGTTGGAGCCCTGCACGTTGTTCTGCCCGCGCAACGGATTGACGCCGACGCCCGGGCGGCCGAGATTCCCGGTGACCATCGCCAGGTTCGCCATCGCGAGCACCGCCGTGCTGCCATGGCTGTGCTCGGTGACGCCGAGGCCGTAATAGATTGCCGAGTTCGGGCCGCGCGCATACAGGCGCGCCGCGCCGCGAATTTTTTCCGCCGCAACGCCGGTGACCTGCTCCGCCGCTTCGGGCGAGTTGCGCGGCTCGACGATAAACTTGCGCCAGATGCCGAATTCGCGCGGGTCGCAGCGCGCGGCGATAAATTTTTCGTCGGCCAGTCCCTCGGTCACGATCACGTGCGCGAGCGCGTTGAACAGCGCGACGTTGGTGCCCGGCGTGAGCTGCAGAAAGTAGTCGGCCGCCACGTGCGGCATCCGCACCAGATCGATCGCGCGCGGATCGGCGACGATCAGCCGCGCCCCGTTGCGCAAGCGGCGCTTCATGATCGAAGCGAACACCGGATGCCCCTCGGTCGGATTCGCGCCGATCACCAGGATCACGTCGGCCTCGAGCACGGAGTCGAAATCCTGCGTGCCGGCCGGCGTGCCGAAGGCGGTCTTGAGCCCGTAGCCGGTCGGCGAATGGCATACGCGGGCGCAGGTATCGACGTTGTTGTTGCCGAAGGCCGCGCGCACCAGCTTCTGCACCAGGTAGGCTTCCTCGTTGGTGCAGCGCGACGACGTGATACCGCCGAGCGCGCCGCGGCCGTATTTCGCCTGCACCCGCTTGAGCTCGGAGGCGGCGTAGCCGAGCGCCTCATCCCAGCCGACTTCGCGCCACGGGTCGCTGATCGTTTTGCGGATCATCGGCCGGCGCACGCGATCAGGATGGATCGCGTAGCCCCACGCGAAGCGTCCTTTAACGCACGAATGGCCGTGGTTGGGCAGGCCGTCCTTGTTCGGCACCATGCGCACGACCTCGTCGCCGCGCAACTCGGCCTTGAACGAGCAGCCCACGCCGCAATAGCCGCAAGTGGTGACGACGGCGCGGTCGGCCTGGCCGGCCGCGAGCACGGTCTTTTCCATCAGCGCGTCGGTCGGGCAGGCCTGCACGCAAGCCCCGCACGAGACGCATTCGGAGTCGATGTAACGCTCATGCTGGCCGGCGGTCATCTGCGAGTCGAAGCCGCGGCCCTCGATAGTCAGCGCGAAAGTCCCCTGCACGTCGTCGCACGCGCGCACGCAGCGCGAACATACGATGCAGCGCGCGGGGTCAAAGGTAAAATAGGGATTGCTCGCGTCGGCCGGCAGATCATGATGGGTGCGGCCGCCGGCGGCGTAGCGGACCTGCGTCAGGCCCACCACCTTCGCCATCTCATGCAGCTCGCAGCGCCCGCCCGCCTTGCATTCGAAAGGGTCGAGCGGATGGTCCGACATGTAGAGTTCCATTACATTGCGGCGCAAATGGGTTAGCCGCTCGCTCCGCGTGCGAATCTTCATGCCGGCTTCGGCGGGCGTGGTGCAGGAGGCGGGAAAGCCCTTGCGCCCGTCGATTTCGATCAGGCACAGGCGGCACGAGCCGAACGGCTCGAGCGAATCGGTCGCGCACAATTTTGGAATAGCGGCGCCGGCCAGCGCGGCGGCGCGCATCACCGAGGTGCCGGGCGCGACGGTCACGCCGCGCCCGTCGATTTCGAGCGTAACCATCGCGCCGGAATTGGCGCCGGATTTGCGCTCCGGCGTGCCGAGATCATGATCGTCAATCGCTAACACGGCGTTTCTCCGATCCTGAATTGTACGCGCATCGCTAACTCCGCGCGGCGGCGTCCGCCGGCTCACTTTCAAGGCCGAAGTCGCGCGGAAAGTGTTTGAGGGCGCTGAGCACCGGCAAAGGAGTCAGACCGCCGAGCGCGCAGAGCGACCCGGCCGCCATCGTATCGCATAAATCGCGCAGCAGCGCGGCGTTGGCCCCGCGATCGCGGCCCGCGATGATGCGGTCGATCACTTCGACGCCGCGGGTCGAGCCGATTCGGCACGGCGTGCACTTGCCGCACGATTCCAGCGCGCAGAACTCCATCGCATAGCGCGCCATCCGCGCCAGATCGACGGTGTCGTCGAAGACCACCACGCCGCCATGACCGAGCAGTCCGCCGGCGCCGGCGAGAGCCTCGTAATCGATCGCCAGATCGAGCATCGCGCCGGGAAAGTACGCGCCGAGCGGGCCGCCGACCTGCACCGCACGCAGCGGACGGCCGCTCGCCGTGCCGCCGCCGTAATCTTCGATCAATTCGCGCAGCGTCAGGCCAAAGGCGATCTCGACCAGGCCGGGGCGCTTGACGTTGCCGGCCAACTGGAGCGGAAGCGTGCCGCGCGAGCGGCCGAGGCCGTACTCGTTGTAGAATTTTGCGCCGCGGTCAAGAATTACCGGGACCGAGGCCAGCGTGATCACGTTGTTGACCACGGTGGGATGGCCGAACAGGCCCGCGATCGCGGGCAGCGGCGGCTTGAAGCGAATCATCCCGCGGCGCCCCTCGAGACTCTCGAGCATCGCGGTCTCTTCACCGCAGATATAGGCTCCGGCGCCGACGCGCACGGTGATATCGAACGGCCGGCCGCTACCGCATACCGACGCGCCGAGGTAGCGGCGCGCGCGCGCCGCGCCGATCGCGTGGTTGAGCGCGCCCAGCGCGTCGGGATATTCGGAGCGCAGGTAGATGTAACCCGAGGCCGCGCCGACGGCGAGCGCCGCGATTGTCATCCCCTCGATCAGGACGAACGGATCGCCCTCCATGATCATGCGGTCGGAGAAGGTGCCGGAGTCGCCTTCGTCGGCGTTGCAGACGACATATTTCGGCGTCGCCGGCTGGTCGAGCGTGGTCTTCCACTTGATGCCGGCGGGAAAGGCCGCGCCGCCGCGCCCGCGCAGATTTGACGCCGTAATCGCCTCGACGATCTGGCCGCCGCCGAGCTCGATCGCGCGTCCCAATCCGCGATAGCCGCCATGCGCGAGATAGTCGTCGAGCGAGCGCGGATCGACGATCCCGACGCGGGCGAAGGTCAGCCGCTGTTGGCGCTTGAGGTAGTCGATCTCTTCGGTCGGGCCGAGCGCCAGCGGATGATCGCCGCCCGTAAGGAACTCCGCCGCGAAGAGCGACGGCACGTCGGCCGCCGCCACCGGCCCGTAAGCGACGCGGCCGCGCGCCGTGGCAACTTCGACCAGCGGTTCGAGCCAGTAGAGGCCGCGCGAGCCGTTGCGCACGATGCGCAGGTCGAGGCCGCGACGGCGAGCTTCGCGCGCGATCGCTGCCGCGACCGCCTCGGCGCCCATCGAGAGCGCGCCCGAATCGCCCGGCACGTAAATCGTCGCCGCGCTCATCGATCCACCCAGCCTTCCGTTACGGCTTCGTCAAAGCGCGCCGGCGTCACGCATCCGATGATCCGGCCGTTGATGACGACTGCCGGCGAGCGCGCGCAATTGCCCAGACAGTAGACCGCCTCGAGCGTGACCGCGCCGTCGGCGCTGGTCGCGCCCAGTTCGACGCGCAAGTGCCTGCTGATGTGATCGACGAGCGCGTTGGCGCCGAGCGCCTGGCACGATTCGGCGCGGCATACGCGGACCACGTTGCGGCCGGGCGGCGCGTGGCGGAAGTCATGGTAGAAGCTGACCACGCCGTGGACCTCGGCGCGCGAGAGATTGAGCGCCTTCGCAATCAGCGCAACGCTGGCCGGAGGCACCCAGCCGAGGTCATCCTGAATCCGCCGCAGAATCGGCATCAGCGCGCCCGGCTCATCTTTGAGCCCGTCGACTATGGCGCGCACCGCGCGCTCGTCCCATGTCTGATCGATCGCCATCGAGAGTTCCCAAACCGCGCTGATCGCGCGCGCCCGCGAGGCAAAATTCCCGGCCGGCGGCCGGCTCCGCGCGCTTCGCGCATTAATCCGAGCGTCATCGAAACAACCGGTTGCGTCAAGAGGCGAGCGGCCGGCGGGATGCTAAGCTATATACGGCGCCAGGAGACGACGCCGAGAGGGTGCATGATGATTCGCCATTTCAATTTCGAAGATGAGATCCATCACCAGCTTGCCTGCGTGCCGATGGCGGTGCGGCGCAAACTCGATCGCGTGGGCCTCAAGATCAGCCTCGAACAATGGCAGGCGCTCGGCCATGGCGAGCGGCTGGCGGTCTGTCATCTGCCGACGGCGGCGGCCGAAGAATGCGACGCGATGCGGATTTTTCTCGACGAGGCGATCCGGGCGCGCGGTCCGGGAACGGCCAAACCACTGCCCAACGAGGTGCGGAGCGCCGCCGAACCGCCCAACGCGCCACCGGCTCAATTGGTCGAGAATGCTCGCGCGGCGGGCGTCGCGGTCGGCCAGGCGCAATGGGATCGGCTCGACGCTGACGAACGCTATGCGTTGATCAAGCTCGGCGGCGGCGCGCAATGCAGCCATAACTTCACCACCGCTCTGCAAGAGTTGTTGCGCTAAGGAACCTGTGCACAAGTCAGGCCGTCATTCTGAACGGCGTCTGCGACGTGAAGAATCCCGGGATTTTTCGCTGCTCTCAAAATGACACAGTGGGCTTGTGCAGCGCTTCCCTAAGGGCCGGCGATCGTGGCGCAGGTCGCGTGAGTGTTCGTCGCGCGTCTTCGGACGTCGCGCGCGGTTTTGCGCATCGCGCACGGTTTCAGCGGCGCGGCAGATGGCCGAGAATTGGCCTGCCGCGCGGCCCGAGCAGGTAACTGCGGCGCAGCGCGCGGGTGACGAAGGCCTTGGCCGCGCGCACCGCCGCTTCGAGATCGGCGCCGCACGCGAGCATCGCGGCGATCGCCGCCGCAAAGGCGCATCCGGTGCCGTGCGCGCCGCCACCGGGAATCCGCGCGGCGGTCATCTCGATGAAGTCGCGTCCATCGTAAAGCAGGTCGATCACGCGCGCCGACGGTGCGCCACGCCGCCCTGCGATCTCATGGCCGCCCTTGATCACGACCGCGCGCGCACCCAGGGCGCAAATCGCCCGCGCCGCCGCACGCATCGCCGCCGGCGAATCGATCGCTAGCCCGCTCAGCCGTTCGGCCTCGGGCAGATTGGGCGTGCATACGCGGGCGAGCGGAAGCAGGCGCAGGCGCAGTTGAGCTTCGCCCGCACGATCGAGCAGCCGCGCGCCGCTGCTCGCGATCATCACCGGATCGACGATCGGCGCGGGGAGCCCCAACAGCGCGATCGCGGCGGCCACCGCCCGCACGTTGCCGGCGGTGGCGAGGGCGCCGGTCTTGATTGCGGCGGGACGGCATTCGGCGGCGAGCACTTCGATTTGCGCGGTGAGCATCGCGGGCGCGACCGGCGCGACGCGCACGACGCGGGCGCTGCTTTGCGCGATGATCGCGGTGACGACCGAATAACCATGCACGCCGAACGCGGCGAAGGTCTTGAGGTCGGCCTGCAGGCCGGCGCCGCCGCCGGGGTCGCTGCCGGCGATAGTCATCGCGACGGGAATCGCGCTTAGCGTGCTGGATCGAGGTCGCATCGATTTTCGCCGCGGCCAGATTAGCATGGCGCGCGCGTGACGGCGGGGTGATCGCATAATTTTAGCGCGGCGAAATAACTCGCGCGGGCGTTGGGTTTATTCGATCAGCCTTGATCACGTTCGGACGCGAGGGGTATTTTGCGGAAGCGGACGAGTCGCCGGACACGGACCAGATGATCGACACGCGCCAAGCGGAATTTCTCAACCTGCCGTTTCACGAGAAGCTCGACTTTCTCTACGGCCTGCCCGCGCGCCAGAAGCGCGACCTGATCCTGTCGGCGCCCGAGGCCGAGCGCCTGGTGCAATCGTTCGCGCCCGAGACGCTCTTCTACACGCTCAAGGAGATCGGCATCGCCGACTCCGGCGACCTGTTGGGCCTGGCCGTGCCCGAGCAGATCCGATGGCTGTTCGATCTCGATTGCTGGGACAAGGATCGGCCCAACCTGGGGCGGATGCGCGAATGGATCGAGGCGATGGCCGAGGCCGGCCGCAAACGGCTGGCCGACGGGCTGATGGAGCTCGACCTCGAGCTGGTCTCGCTGATGATGCGCGAGTACATCAAGGTGCATCGGCTGGCCGATCCGCAGGATTCGCCCGACGCGCCGTCGGACCGCTTCGTGCAGTTCGACGAGAACTATCTCATCGAGTTCATCCGCCATGATGCGATCCACGCCTACATTCTCGAATTTCTCGAAGAGATCTTCGAGCGCGACTATAATTATTTCACCGGCCTGATGGACGAAATTTACTGGGGCGTCGAGGCGGAACTGGAAGAACAGGCCTATCAGTTTCGCGGCGCGCGGCTGGCCGATCGCGGATTTCCCGATTACTTCGAAGCGCAAAGCGTCTTCGCGTATCTCGATCCGGCGAAATTCCGCGAGATCTGCGCGCAGTATCCGGCGCCGATTCGCGACGGGGTCGAAGACGGCGAAGTGCTCGCGCCGGAGCTCTCGCCCGCGCTGCTCGAGTCCGAGAACTCGCTCTTCAACGCGGCGCTGACGGCCGGCTTCGCCGCGCAAGGGCGGCGCCAGTTGCGCAGCGAGATGGCGCTGGTGAGCAACCACGTACTGGTCGCGCGGTCGGTCGATTTCGGCGATCTCGAAGCGGTGCGCGTCGCGATCGAGATGACGCATAATTATCTGAATCTCGGCCTCGAGCATCTGGCCAGCGGCGATCTGAAATCCGCGATCGAGGAGCTGCGCGACACCCATCTGCAGATGCTGTTCCGGCTCGGCGTCAGCCTGACGATCGATTTGCGCACGCGCACCGAGGGTATCGTGCGCGCGCTGGGCCTGACGCCCGGACCGGCGCGCGAGATCTCCTATCTCGATTCGCCGTTGCGCGAAGCGATTGGCGGCTTCCTCGAGCGCCAGCCGCGCTTTTACGGCGGACTCGATCGCGACGGCTCGGTGGCGACGCGGGATTTCCGCGCGATGCGCGATCTGCATCTGGGCTACGCGACGCTCGAGCAGGTCGCGGTGATTCCCGACCTGTTCAAGGCGCTGCTCAGGCTCGACGTCGCGGCGGTGGGCTTTCGCGCACAGATTGCCGGCTACGACATCCGGCTCAGCCAGATTCTGCTGACCGCGTTGGCCCGCGACCTGATCGACGGCCGGCTGGCAATCGAGCCGCTCGCTACGGCCGATCTGGCCCGCGCGCGAGCCGCGATGATGACGCCGGGGCCGCGGCCGGCGCGCCTTAGCGATCGTTTTCGCGAGCGCGTCAGCGCCACCGTCGGCGCGCGGCTCGACGCGGCCTTGGGCCGGCGCAGCGCCGACTTCATCAACTCGTGCCTCAACATGCTCGAAGAAGATCTGGCCGAACTCGACCCCGCCATGCCGATCGATCCGCGCTTCATCCGCAGCCTGCTGATCCGCAAATAGCCGCGCCGCGCGACCTCTCGCGGCGCCCTGTCAAAGACTAATTCGCGGCGTGCGCCGGACGTTCGAGCGGCAGCGCAATCACTACGGTGCGCCCGTCGCGCAGAATCCGCAGCGCGATCGGATCGGCGGTCACCGCCTGTGCCGCGCGCGCGAAATCGTTGGGCATCGTAACGGCGTGGCCGGCGACCGCGGTAACGATATCGCCACGCTTGAGACCGGCGCGCGCGCCCGCCGCGGCGCAATCCGCGACGACCACGCCGCTGTGCGCGCCGACGCCGAACGCGATCGCGAGGTCGGCGGTCAGTTCCTGCACCATAACGCCGTCGGCGGTGGCAAGCGCCGACGGCGGGTTCGCCGCAGCCGCGGGAGGCTCGTCGGTTTGCATCAGGCGCGCGGCGACGTAAATCGGCGCGCCGGCGCCAAGCGCCAGGGCGATCGCGTCGCTGGGGCGGCTGTCGATCGAGTAGCGACCGTGATCAAGATCGATGCGGGCGTAGTAAATCTCGCCGCGCAGATCGGCGATCTCGACTCGATCGATCTGGTTGCCGGTCTGCCGGATCACGCTGCGCAGCAGGTCGGCCGAGAGCGGGCGCACCGGCTTGACGCCATGCAGCGCGAGCATGATCGCATGCGCGCCCGCGTCATCGATCTCGATTTGCAGCGAGCGGTGGCCGGCAAGATCCTCGAGCACGAGGTAGTGCGCGCCGGAATGCCGGTCGACGTCGACCCCGGTGAGATCGACGCGCACGCCGGCGGCGCGCACCGCGCCTTGATGGCCGCCAGTGCACGCCACGATCGTGCATGCCGCGATCGCGAGAATCGCGCTGGCCACAATCGCGCGCGCGAGGTTCGCGGCTGCGATTCGCAAGCGCTTCATGGCCATCGTGCGCGGCGCCGCGGCGGCGTCAGCCGGCGGCCGGCCCGCGGAAATCGCGCGCGACCAGGTAGAGTTCGGAGGAGCCGGGGCGGCTCGCCTTGGTCCGCGCCACCTCGACCTTGGCGAAGGCGCGCGCGAAGGCCGCGGTGATTTCGGGAAAGTCGCCGCCCATGAATAATTTCGTCACCATCGTGCCGCCCGGCCGAATCACCACGCGGGCGAAGTCGAGCGCGACCATCAAGAGTTCGAACGAGAGCGCGTGGTCGCGGTCGACGATCCCGGTGAGCTTGGGCGAGAGGTCGCTGGTCACGAGATCGGCCGCGCCACCGAGTTCGCGGGCGACCGCCTCGCGGGTCGCCGGTTCCCGAATATCGCCAGCTAGCGCGATCACGTTGGGCCACGGCGCACGCGCCACGGCCAGATCGACGCCGACCACGCGTCCGTGCGGACCGACGGCGCCGGCCAGCACCGCGAGCCATCCGCCGGGCGCGCATCCCAGATCGGCCACGCGCGCACCGGGCTTCACCAGGCGAAAGCGCGCGATCAATTCCTCGAGCTTGAAGGCCGCGCGCGACGGCAGACCCTGCTCGCGCGCCTTGCGGTAAAATTTATCGTGGGGCTCGTAGCGCGCCATCAATCGTCACCGCGGCCGAAAGTTGCATTCGCGATCGGGGGATCGGCGGCCCGCGCGCAATCGAATCGTATGCACCGATCGAGTGAAAAATTCGCCGCGTACTTTTCGTTGCCGCGCGAAGTCGGTATCGTGCTCAATGCCGGCGCGCGTGGCCGGTGCGCCCGCAGTACCCCGACCCGCATCATGCCGCAATGCCATCACTGAACCTCGATGAACTGAATCCTGAGCAACGCGCCGCGGTGCTCGCGCCCGACGGACCGATTCTGATTCTGGCCGGCGCCGGCTCGGGCAAGACCCGCGTGCTCACCTATCGTATCGCCCACCTGATGGCGGCGCGCAACGTCGCGCCCGAATCCATGCTGGCGGTGACCTTCACCAACAAGGCGGCGGCCGAGATGCGTGAGCGGGTCGCCGCGCTGAGCGGCGGCGTCGGCCGGATGCCGTGGGTGAGCACGTTCCACGCGGCCTGCGCGCGCATTCTGCGCCAGGAAAGCGGCGCGCTCGGCGCGGGCTACGATCGCAACTTCACGATCCTCGACGAATCCGACTCGCTCGCAGCTATCCGCCATGTGCTCGAAGAGGCCCAACTGGCCGACTCGCCGCCGCCCGAGTTGGTCCGCGCGCGCCTCGATCAGGCGAAAAACGAAGCGCAGTTTCCCGCCGATCTGGCCGCGATCGCGGCCGATCCGCGCGAGCGCACGATGGCCACGGTCTACCAGCTTTACCAGGCGCGGCTGGCCACGATGAACGCGCTCGACTTCGGCGATCTGCTGCTGCAGACCTACCGCCTGATGCGCGACGATCCGGCCGCGCTCGAGCGCTGGCAGCGCCGCGCCGAATACCTGCTGGTCGACGAGTACCAGGACACCAATCGGGTGCAGTACCTGCTGGTCAGCGCGCTGGCCGCGCGCAGCGGAAATATCTGCGTGGTCGGCGACGAGGACCAGTCGATCTATCGCTGGCGCGGGGCCGATATCCGCAACATCCTGGATTTCGAGCGCGACTTTTCGCGCGCGCTGATCTTCAAGCTCGAGCAGAACTACCGATCCACCCGGACTATCCTGGCCGCCGCCGACACGGTGATTCAAAACAACCGCGAGCGCAAGGCCAAGCGCCTGTGGACCGCCAATCCCGACGGCGAGCCGGTGACGTACTACACCGGCATGACCGAGCGCGACGAGGCCGACTTCATCGCGCGCGAAATTACCCAGCTCGGCATCACCGGCGCGACCCGCCCGGCCGACGTGGTGGTGTTCTACCGGGTCAATGCGCAATCGCGGGTGATCGAGGAGGCGCTGGTGCGCCGCCGCCTGCCCTACTACATCGTCGGCGGCCTGCGCTTTTACGATCAGCGCGAAATCAAGGACTTGATCGCCTATCTGCGCGTGATCCTGAACCCGGCCGATGCCCTGGCGCTCGAGCGCATGATCGGCGTGCCGCCGCGCGGTATCGGCGGGCGCACGGTCGAGGCGATGGGCGCGATGGCGGCGCGCGACGGCGTGAGCCTGTTCGAGGCGATGGGCCGCATCGAGACCGATTCCAAGGTCGCCCTGCGCATCGCCAAGGCGGCTGGCAACCTTTACGCCTGGATGCGCGACCTGATCGCGCGCCGCGCGACCCTGGGGGTGCGCGCGCTGCTCGACGACATCATCGTGCGCAGCGGCTTCGCGGCCCATCTCGAAGCCATGATCGACGGGGCCACGCGCCGCCAGAACGTCGCCGAGTTGCTCGCCGCGGCCAGCGCCTTCGACACCGAGCATGGGCCCGGCGGACTGGGCGAATTTCTCGAGCGGGTCGCGCTGGTCAACGACAGCGATCAACTCGCCTCGGCCGGCGGACGGGTCGCGCTGATGACCCTGCATACGTCCAAGGGCCTCGAATACCCGGTGGTGTTCATCGCCGGGATGGAGGAAGGGCTGTTCCCGCACATGCGATCGCAGGACAGTCCGCGCGAAATCGAGGAGGAGCGCCGGCTCTGCTACGTCGGGATGACGCGGGCGCGCCGCCTGCTCTATCTGACCAATACGCTGTCGCGCGAACTCTATGGCAACCGGCAGGAGGCGCGGCCGTCGCGCTTTCTGGGCGAGGTCGATCGCGACCTGATCCGCCGGCTGGCGCCCATCGCCGGATCGCAGCCAACGCTGCGTACGCCCACGCGCGAGCCGTACGTCGACTACACCGACAGCCAGGTCGACGACGAGGCGGCCGGCGGCGGGGACCCGGCGGCGATCGGCGCCCGCGTACAACATACGACCTTCGGCCGCGGCGTGGTGCGCCGGCGCGAGGGACACGGCGACGGCGCCAAGGTCTGGGTCAACTTCGAACGCGGGGGACTCAAACTGCTGGTGCTGAAATTCGCCAACCTGAGGCCGGTTGCCGACTAACCGCGCATACCCTAGAATTTCTCCCAGCGGCGAATTGCGCCGCGCCGCGGCCAAACCTGCCGCGTGCCACCCCGACGGTCTACCCTAAAGCGATGACCAAAAGATATTTCGCAACGGCCGCTCTGCTAATTGTGGCCCTGATAGCTTTCGCCGCCACCGGCCGGGCCCATACCTGGACCGAAGCCGAGTTCGCCAATCGCCCACTTTACGCCTATCCGGTATCGAGTGGGCGCGACGACCTGATCGGATCGCTGACCACCTACAAGCTCCAACCCGGCGACACCCTGCTCGACGTCGGCCGCTGGTTCGGGCTGAGCGCCAAAGAGATTTCCGACGCCAACGGCCATATGGACTGGTGGCTGCCGCCGGCCGGCCGCACGATCGTGCTGCCGACCGAGCATATCCTGCCCGAAACGCCGCACAGCGGGATCATCCTGAACGTGCCCGAGATGCGCCTGTACTACTATTTTCCGTCGCCGGCCTATAGGCATCACAGACGCGGCCGCGCCAGCGTGACCCCGGCGGCCTATCACGGTGCGCGCGTGGTCTACACCTTTCCGGTCGGCCTCGGCCGCTTCGATTGGAAAACCCCGCTCGGCGAATGGACGGTTACGGCCAAGGTCAAAGATCCGACCTGGGTGCTGCCCGAGGATATCTACGAAGAGCATCTCGAGCGTGACGGCGAGGCCGAACACGTCTTTCCGGGCGGCGATCCCGACAATCCACTGGGCCATTACAAGCTCGACCTCAGTATCCCGGAGTACGGCCTGCACGGAACCAACGTCCCGTGGGGCGTCGGCATGACGGTGAGCCACGGCTGCGTGCGGCTCTATCCCGAGGATATCGAGCGGCTGTTCTTCAAAACCCCGGTGGGCACGCCGGGCGAGTTTGTCTATCAGCCGGTGAAGTTCGGATGGCGCGGCGACGCACTCTACGTCGAAGTGCATGACGACCTCTACGGCAAGTATCCGGGGTTGTGGAATCACGCATCACAGGAAGTAAAGCGGCGCGGACTTAGCGGCGACGTCGACATGGACAAGCTGGAAAAGGCCGTCGAAGCGAAAAGCGGGATCCCCACTTACGTCGGCACTGGCGTCGAACCGGCCTCCGGCGCGATTCCGGTGACCGCCGCACTTACACCACCCGCGCCGATCGCCTCATCCGCTCCGGTCGCGGCGGCCGCTTCGTTCGCACCAGCCGCTGCGAGCGCGGCCACCGGCCCCAGTCTGCGAACGGCCGTGACGGCGGCGACGGTCCCATCGGCGGCCGATCGCGACACGGCCGCGCCCGGATCGGCGAACCCGTCGGCCGATCCGGACCCCGATCGAGGCGGCGAGTGGAACTCGACTACCGACCCGGCGAGTTCGAACTCGTCGGATTAGGAATGACCGAATCCGCATGATCGGCACGTCCGCGGCATACCGCCGCCGCGATAGCCCGCGGCCCGCGCCCTGTGGTTTAATCGCTCGATAATTATGCGCCAGGTTCCATTTCATCGCCCGTCCATCGGGCTCGACGAGGAGCGCGAAGTGCTCGAAGCGCTGCGCTCGGGCTGGATCACGACGGGGCCCAAGGCCAAGCAGTTCGAACAGGATTTCGCCGCCTACGTGGGCGCGCGCCACGCGCTGGCGGTCGCGCATTGCACCGGCGCGCTGCATCTGGCGCTGTTCGCACTCGGTATCGGTCCGGGCGACGAAGTTATCACGACGCCGTTTACCTTCACCGCCACGGCCGAGGTGATGGGCTACCTGGGGGCGCGGCCGGTGTTCGTCGATATCGAGCCCGACACCTTCAATATCGATCCGGAAAAGATCGAGGCGGCGCTTGCGAGCGGCGATCATCGGCGGGTGCGCGCGCTGATGCCGGTGCATTTCGCCGGTCAGGCATGCGACATGGATCGTATCGGCGCGATCGCCCGGCGCCACGATCTGCGAATCGTCGAAGATGCGGCGCACGCGGTCGGATCGGCGCGCGTGCTCGACGGCCGCGGGATGACCAGGATCGGGACGATCGGCGATCTGAGCTGCTTCAGCTTTTACGCCACCAAGAACATCACCTGCGCCGAAGGCGGCATGATCACGACCGCGGACGACGCGCTGGCCGCGCGGATCGCGGTCGCCAGCCTGCACGGGATGGATCGCGACGCCTGGAAGCGCTACGACTCGACCGGTTCGTGGTTCTACGAGATCCACGACACCGGCTTCAAGTACAACCTGTCGGACGTGCACGCGGCGATCGGCCTCGCCCAGTTGCGGCGCGCCGATCAACTGATGAGCCGCCGGCAGGCGATCGCGCGCGCCTACAACCAGGCGTTCGCCGCCGACCCCGCGATCGAAGTGCCGGTGACCGTCGCCGGCGTCGAGCACGCCTGGCATCTCTACATCACGCGGCTGCGTCTCGACGCGCTGCGTATCGACCGCAACCGCTTCGTCGAGCTGATGCGCGAGCGCGGCGTCGGCGTTTCGGTGCACTGCATTCCGCTGCATACGATGGACTTCTACCAGCGGCGCTACGGCTATCGCGCGGGGCAGTTTCCAATCGCGGAGGCGGTCTACAGCCGCTGCTTCTCGCTGCCGATTTTCCCCGCGATGAGCGACGAGGACATAGCCCACGTGATCGAGTCGGTGCTGGCGATCGCGCGCGAGTATCGCCGCTAGCCGGGCGCGCCGGTCCCACGCGCGAAGCCGGCGACAATCTCCGCCGGGCGGCTTCCGACAGGCGACGCGATCGCCTAGAATCGTCGTGCACGGAGGTCGATGTGCGGACTCTGGTAACTGGCGGCGCGGGATTCCTCGGATCGCATCTGTGCGAGCGGCTGCTCGCCGACGGTCACGAGGTCATCTGTCTCGATAATTTTTTCAGCGGCAAGCGGCTCAACGTCGCCCATCTGATCGGGCAGCGCAATTTCGAGATTGTCCGCCACGACGTGGTCGAGCCGATCCTGCTCGAAGTCGATCGCATATTCCATCTCGCCTGTCCGGCCTCGCCGGTCCATTACCAGTACAATCCCGTCAAGACCATCAAGACCAGCGTGATGGGCACGATCAACATGCTGGGCATGGCCAAACGCGTCCACGCCCGCATCCTGCTGACCTCGACCAGCGAAGTCTACGGCGACCCCGAACAGCATCCGCAGACCGAAAGCTACTGGGGCCACGTCAACCCGATCGGCGTGCGTTCGTGCTACGACGAAGGCAAGCGGGTCGCCGAATGCCTGATGATGGACTATCACCGGCAGAACAAGATCGACATCAAGATCGTGCGCATCTTCAATACCTACGGGCCGCGCATGGCGATCCACGACGGACGGGTGGTCTCGAACTTCTGCGTCGCCGCGCTGAGGGGCGAGAAGCTGCCGATCTATGGCGACGGCCAGCAGACCCGTTCCTTCGCCTACGTTGACGACATCATCGAAGCGATCGTGCGCATGATGGAAAGCCCGGCGGACTTCATCGGCCCGGTCAATATCGGCAATCCAGACGAGTTCACCATCCTGCAACTCGCCGCGCTGGCCATCGACTACGCGGGCGGCACCTCGGCGCTCGATTTTCAGCCCGCGCGCGAAGACGATCCGATGCGCCGGCGCCCGAATATCAGCCTCGCGCGCTCGATGCTCAAATGGGAGCCGAAGACCCCGCTGAGCGAGGGCCTGCGGACCACGATGGAGCACTTTCGCACTGAGCTGGGCCTGCGGCGCGCCTGATCGATAATCGCGCGCGGCGCGCGCACACCTGGGCCGGCCGTCGCGCAACGCGCGCCAGAGCCGGTGTAACATAATTTTTGTCAGCGCAGGCTTTCACGCCTGGGGAGGGGGAACCGTCATGCCGACCGCGCTGATTACCGGAGCCTCGAGCGGCCTCGGTGCCGAATTTGCCTACGCCTTGGCCCGCACCGGTCACGACCTCGTTCTGACCGCGCGGCGCGAAGACCGGCTCAACGCGGTCGCCGCCAATTCACGCAAGCTCGGCGCCAGCCTGGTCGAAGTCATGCCCGCCGACCTGGGCCAGCGCGGCGCGCCCGAGGAGATCCGCGGCCAGCTTGCCGCACGCGGCATCCACGTCGACTACCTGGTCAACAATGCCGGCTTCGGCACGGCCGGCCGCTTCGAGCGCCTCGCGCTGGCGCGCGAGCTCGAGGAGATCGATCTGAATGTCGCGGCGCTGGTCGCGACCACCCACGCATTTTTACCCGCGATGGTCGAACGGCACGCCGGCACGATTATCAACGTCGCCTCCACCGCGGCCTTTCAGGCGGTGCCGTATATGTCCACCTACGCCGCCACCAAGGCCTTCGTGCTCAGCTTTACCGAGGGGCTGGCCGGCGAGCTCGCGGGCAGCGGCGTAAAGGTCTCGGCGCTCTGCCCCGGTCCGGTCAAGACCGAGTTCCAGGCGGTCGCGCAAAACGAGCGCGGGCGCATGCCGGAGTTCGCCTATCTCGACGCCGGCACGGTGGTCGCCCAGGGCATCACGGCGGCCGCCAGCGGCCGCGCCGTGCATATCGCCGGCACGCTCAACTTTATTACCGCGCAATCCCAGCGCCTGATGCCGCGATCGCTGGTCAATCTGATCTCGCGGCGCATCTACCGGCCAGTCGCCGGCAATTAGGCGCGGGCCATTGCGGCCATGCGCGCGCGGCGCGGGCCTCAGTCCTTGAGCAGGCCGCGCGCGATCACGACGCGCTGGATCTGCGAGGTGCCCTCGTAAATCTGCAACAGCTTGGCATCGCGCATCAGCTTCTCGACTGGATATTCCTTCATGTAGCCGTAGCCACCGAAGATCTGCACGGCGTCGACCGTGATCTTCATGCAGGCGTCAGATCCGAACAACTTGGCATAGCTCGAGATCGGGTTGGGCACCTCGCCCCGATCGACCATCCAGGCCGCCTTGTAGGTCAGCAGGCGCATCGCCTCGACGTTCACCGCCATGTCGGCCATCATGAACTGGATCGCCTGGAAGCTCGCGATCGGCTGGCCAAAGGCGCTGCGCTGGCGCGAATACTTAAGGCACTCGTCGAGCGCGCGCTGCGACACGCCGATCGCGATCGCGCCGATCTCCGGCCGGCTGCGATCGAACGTGCCCATCGCGTACTTGAAGCCCTCGCCCTCGGCGCCGACCAGCGCGTCCGACGGTATGCGCACCTCGTCGTAGACGATCTCGCCGGTGTCGGCGGCGCGCTGGCCGAGCTTGCCATGCATCCGGTTGCGCGTGATCCCGGGCAGGTTCGACGGCATCACGAAGCACGAGATGCCCTTGTGCTTGAGCCGCTTGTCGCGGGTCGCAAAGGTCACGATCCAGTCGGCCATCGAGCCGTTGGAGATGAAATGCTTGGTGCCGTTGATCACGAAGCTGTCGCCGTCGCGCCGATAGGTCGTGCTCATCCCGGCGACGTCCGAGCCGGCCCCCGGCTCGGTCAGCGCGAAGGCGCAGAAGGTCAGCTTCGCGGTCAGCGCGCCGAGATAGGTGCGCTGTTGCGCGGGGCTCCCGGCAATCAGCAGGGGCAGCGTGGCGAGGTCGTTGGCGCTGACCGAGTTGGAAATCCCCGAGCAGCCGTAGTTGAGCTCTTCGTGGATCAGGCAGGTCTCCAGGATATTGAGGCCGGGGCCGCCCAGTTCGCGCGGCACACCGAAATTGATCAGGCCGGCGGCATGCGCCTTTTCACAGATATCGCGCGGAAAAATTTCCTTCTCATCGTACTCGCGCGCCTTGGGGATAATCTCCTGCTCGCTGAACTTGCGCGCCAGCGCCTTGAGTTCGCTTTGCTCTTCGGTCAGATCGAATCCGATCATGGGATGCTCCCGGGCGGGCGTGACGCCGCCGCCTGAGGCTAGCAACGCGCGCGCATGATGTTAACCGCCCAATCGCGGGCACTCGCGCCGCCCCATCGGCGATGCGCTTGAAAAACCCCGGCCGGACGGTTATGACGGCATTCATGCCGTACCGCGACGCCTGATCGCGCAGGCGTCACCGCGCGAATTCCGCGGTCGCCAATTCGGCCAAGGAGAACCCCGATGCCAGTCACGATCTTAGCCAGAATCAAAGCCAAGCCGGGCAGTGAGGCGCAGCTCGAAGCGGCCTTCCGCGACATGATCAAAAAGGTCCGCGCCGCGGAGCCCGGATGCCAGGCCTACATCCTGCACAAGTCACCCAAGGACGCGACCCAGTTCACCTGGTACGAGACCTACGGCGACCAGGCGGCCTTCGATAACCATCGCAAGACCGATCACATGAAGGAGATGGGTGGGCGCATCAAGGATCTGCTCGACGGCGCGCCGCAAATCGAATTTCTCGAAGAACTCGATCGCAAATAGCTCGCGCCAGGGAAGCTCTGGGCAAGGCCCCTTGCGTCATTCAGAGCACCGCGAAGAATTCCGGGATTCTTCACGTCGCGGACTCCGTTCAGAATGACGACTTGGCTTGCGCGGAGCCTACCTGGCATTCAAGATCACGCACGGCGGCGGCTCCGCGCTTTCGGCGCCGCTGCCCCGCACCCCCGCTGTGCATCACAAGACTGGCGACGCACGACCGCGCCCTCAGCGCATGATCACGCCGTCGTGCGAGAGGTCCGCCATCATCGGTAAGATCGGATAGCCAAAACCCGCGGCCGAATCACTAGCAGAGTCCCGCCGAGCGGCAATCGCGTCCGGATCTGTCCGCAGCCCCTCAACGGTAAAGGTTCCCGCCAGCGCCTCGATCAGTTCCTCTGGCGCCACCGGTGCAAAGCCGAAACGGGCGAGATAGTGCCGCGCGCGATCGTCGGGGGCGAGCGCATAGAGCCGGCGCGCGCCCCGTGTATGCGCCGCGGTGCGCGCCGCCGCGATCAGCGCCGCGCCGATCCCGCGCCCGCGCAGCCGCTCGACCACGATCAGCGAACGCATCAGGGCAGCGTCGACCCGCGACTCGATCCCGACCGCGCCGGCCGGGTCGTCGCCCGCATAGGCAATCAGGAAGCATCCGCCCGGCGCCGTCACTCCCGCAGTGCTCATCGCCGCCGCCTCGAGCAGCGCGGCGACCCGCGCGAGATCGGCAGTCTGCTCGATCGCGATCGCGCCAGGCGCACGCCGGCGGCGGATTTTTTTTGCGCCGATCGCCACCCAGCGGACCGCGCTATTTCTTTGGCGCCGGCACGATTTGCGATCCGTCTTCCTCATCGATCACGAGGATCGCCTTGGCCGGACAGGCGCGCGCCGCGGCGAGCACCACCGCGTCGGCCGCGCCGGACGGATTGTAGACTTCGGACTTGCCGTCGTTATCGAGACGGAACACGCCCGGCGCAATCTCAGCGCAATCGCCGCTCGCGATACAGCGGGCCACATTTACGGTCACTTTGAGCTTACCCATCGAAGCCTCCAGCGGATCGTCGCATTCGCCGGCCGCCCGGGCCGCACTCCGGACGCCGTCCATCTCGATCACTCCTCGGCAGAACAATAGAATCGTGCGCGCGCGCGCCGCAAGCGGACGGCCGCGCCGGTTGCGATGCGTCCCGGCGGCGCATCGCCCGCGGGTCCGGCTTGCGGGAGCGGCACGCATCATGGTCTGTTCGTGACGATCGCGTGATGAAGGTTGCGATGGCACGGATTATCGGTACCGGTATCGACATGATCGAAGTCGAGCGCGTCGCGCGCGCGCTCGAACGCCCCGCGACCGGCGCGCGTTTCCGGATGCGGGTCTTCACCGCCGGCGAAATTGCCTACTGCGAAGGGCGCGGACGGCCGCGCTTTCAGAGCTACGCCGCGCGCTTCGCCGCCAAAGAGGCGACCATGAAGGC
>DATLRA010000017.1:0-16169 GCA_035534935.1 Binataceae bacterium (SeqCode) | reverse complement strand
GCCCATCGCGCGCACGCCTCGACCGTCGGCGTGACCCGCTTTATCCCCGAGCGGGCGGCCGGGATGCTGATGCTGCGCGAACTCGAAGCGCTGCGCGCGGTGACCGAAAACCCGGCGCATCCCTATGTAGCAATCCTGGGCGGCGCGAAAGTTTCGGACAAGATCGGCGTGATCCGCAACCTGCTTGCCAAGGCCGACGCCATCCTGATCGGCGGCGCGATGGCCTACACCTTTCTTAAGGCTGGCGGCACGCCGGTGGGCCGTTCGCGGGTCGAGGAGGACAAGCTCGATCTCGCGCGCGAACTGATGGCCGAGGCGGCGCGCCGCAACGTGGCCCTGATGCTGCCGACGGATCACGTCGTCGCGCCGGAGCCCATCGCCAGTCCGGAGATTGAAGTCGTCCGCCAGATTCCGGTCGATCGCATGGGTCTGGATATCGGCCCCGCCACCCTCGCGCGCTACATCGAATGCGTCTCCGGTGCCAAAACCGTCATCTGGAACGGGCCGCTCGGCCTGTTCGAGATTCCCGAATTCGCCCAGGGCACGCTCAAGCTCGGCGAGGCGATCGCCAACCTGCATGGTGTGATGAGCGTAATTGGCGGCGGCGACACCGCGGCGGCGATTGCGGGACAGCCGTGGGCCGGCGGCTTCAGCCACGTCTCGACCGGCGGCGGCGCGACGCTCGAATATCTCGAAGGACTCGAACTCCCGGGCGTTAAGGCGCTGGACGTCTGATCGCGATTCGCGCCAAACTGCACTCCGCCGAGATCCCAAAATTGCTCCCGTCCCGCCAGCGGAGGCGCCGATGCGCAGGAAACTGTTTGCCGCCAACTGGAAAATGAATCTCACGCCGTCCGAGGGGCGCAGCCTGCTCGCCGCCCTGCGCGCGCATCTCGACCCCGCCGCCGCTACGCTGGCGCGCGACCGCGAGGTGATGGTCGCGCCGTCCTTTCTGGCGATTCCGGCGGCGGCACAGGCGTTGGCCGGTTCGGCGATCGCGCTCGGCGCGCAGAACATGCACTTCGAGGCTAAGGGAGCCTTCACCGGCGAGGTCTCGGCCGCGATGCTCCGGTACTTCGGCGTGAGCCACGTGATTGTCGGCCACTCCGAGCGCCGCCATCTGTTCGGCGAGAGCGACGAGAGCGTTGGCCGCCGCGCCGCCGCGGTCGCCGCCGCGCGGATGACGCCGATCGTCTGCGTCGGCGAGACCGCCGCTCAGCACGACGCCGGTCACACGCTCGAGGTCGTGCTGCGCCAGTTGCAGCATGGTCTGGCGCTGATTGCGCCCGAGCAGGCGACCACCGTGGTGATCGCCTACGAGCCGGTATGGGCGATCGGCACTGGCCGCACCGCCACTCCGGAGCAGGCCCAGTCCGTGCATGGCGCGATTCGCAGCGTGCTCGACGATCGCTTCGGCAATCCGGTCGCCGCCGCGATCCGCATCCTTTACGGCGGCAGCGTCACGGAGGAGAATGTTGACTCTTTGATGGCGAAACCAGATATTGACGGGGCTTTGGTCGGTGGGGCAAGCTTAAAGGCTGACTCGTTCGCGCGCATCGTGCGCGCGAAGCTCCAGCAGGGGTGATCGACGAGTCACGGATCGAAGCTGCATCTCGGGTAACGGGCATAAGTATAGATAATGGTCAACGCGGTAATCGCGCTTCACATCACCATCTGCTTCGCGATCGTGATCGTCGTGCTCTTGCAGCGCGGCAAGGGCGCCGAGGTTGGCGCGGTCTTCGGCGGCTCGAGCCAGACGGTCTTCGGCGCCAGCGGCGCTGGCGGCGCGCTGTTCAAGCTGACCTGGACCTTCGCGGCGGTGTTCTTTATGACCTCGCTGTACCTGGCCTATGCGTCGACCCAGCATCTCTCGGGCAGCATCTTCGAAGGCCATAACCTGGTGCCCAAAAATTCGACGACCTCGACACCGATACTCCCGGCGACGGCCCGGCCGGTAAATCCCGCGGCGCCTGCCGCGCCGGCCGGCTTGCCCAAGTAGCCGGCGGGCGAAGGTCTCCGCCCGCTCCCTCGGCGCGCGAAGACCGGTTTGCGGTTGCGACGATTACGCTTGCTTGGTCGATATGCTCGATGCGCGGGTGGTGGAATGGCAGACACGCGAGTTTGAGGGGCTCGTGGTAGAAATACCGTGCGGGTTCAAGTCCCGCTCCGCGCAATCTTCACCGTCGTGATCGTGCAAGCTCTAGCGAACGCGTCGCCCGGCTCCCATCGCGATTCTCCGTCACGCCGGACGTTCCTCGCGCGCCGTCGCGATGAAGCTCAACTGCCGCGGCCCGGCCGCAGGTGCGGCTTCCGCCTCGCGCCCCACCTCGCCATGCCGGCCGCTGACCTCGAAGCCGTATTTGCGCCGTAGCCGATCGAAGACCGCGCCCATCTGCTCGTCGTACGCGCGCGGCGCGTAAGTCGCGCGCCCGTAGTAGTCGTCGAAGCGCGTCGCGGATTCGGGAAAGCTCTCGCGGATAAACGGGATGAAGCGGCGGGCCGCGGCCGGCTTCAGAAACAGCGATCGCCACCATACGCCCGCCGCACCCGCGCGCCGCGCCGCGCGAATCACCCCTTCGATCGCCGCCGGATGGTCGGTGATGCCCGGGATCATCGGCATCATCAGGACGTTGCAGCGGATGCCCGCCGCGCTGAGCTTGTGCAGCGCCGCCAGCCTTATCGCCGGGCGCGGCGCGCGCGGCTCGAGCATCCGCTGGAGCCGCCGGCTCAGCGTGATCAGCGAGAAGTTCACGCTCAGGCGCGAGCGCGCGTTGATCGCGCCGAGCAGCTCGAGGTCGCGCGTGATCAGTCCCGACTTGGTCGTGATCGACAGGTCCAGGCCGCCCAGCCGGGCAAACACCTCGAGCATCGAGCGTGTCAGCCCGAAGCGCCGCTCCGCCGGCTGGTAGGGGTCGGTCGCCGTGCCGATCGCGATCTGGTCGGCGCCGATCGGCGTGCGCGAGAGCGTCCGCGCCAGCACCTCGGCCGCCCTCCGCTTGACGAAGATGCGCCGCTCGAAGTCGTAGGGGTCGTTGAGCTCGAGGAACTCGTGGGTATAGCGCGCGTAACAGTAGACGCAGCCGAACTCGCATCCGCGATACGGATTGATGGTCCAGCGGAAGTGCAGCCTCGGGTTATCGCAGCGGTTGAGGATCTGCCGCACCGGCATCTCGATAAATTCGACGTCGCGTACCGGCGCAATTGCCGCACTGGCCGGGTCCTCGATCAGCCACGTATCCGCCTGCCGTCCCTTGGCCGTACGCATCGGTGTATATTCGCTTTTTATTCGCTCAATGTCAAACAGCCCGAGCCTCGTCCTCGATCCCCGCCACTCTTTCTCGGCGGCGCGCACTTCGATCGCCGACGCGCTACGCGGATTCCGCTACGGTTCGCGCAGATCTTTCCGCTATGCTTGGCGCACTGCGCGCTGGCCGCGGCGGGCGCGCAGCCGAGGTGGATCGCCATGAAAATCGACGGCAGTTGTCATTGCGGGAAAATCGCGTTCGAGGCCGAGGTCGATCCGAATACGGCGGCGCTGTGCCATTGCACCGATTGCCAGACCATGACCGGTTCGGCCTATCGCGCAGTGATCTCCGCATCCGCCGCCAGTTTCACGATGCTGCGCGGCACACCCAAAATCTATATCAAGACCGGCGAGAGCGGGCGGCAGCGCGCGCAGGCCTTCTGCGCGGATTGCGGCACGCCGATCTACGCGACGTCGGTAACCAACCCGCAGGTCTATTCGCTGCGGATTGGGGCGATTCGCCAGCGCGCCGAGTTGCCGCCGCGCCGCCAGATCTGGTGCCGCTCCGCCCTGCCCTGGTCGAGCGATCTGAGCGGGCTGGAAAAAACCGCCCGCCAGTAAGGTCCGCCCGCGCGGCATCTTTAGACGCACCACATCGCCACAGATCCATTTTCCCTGCGCTATTTATCCAACTCCTAATCTGCTGGATTGTGGGCGCTAAAGGTCGCGCACTCCTATGTTGTCTTTAGCGTCATGCATTGGGTATTATTCGCCTAATTTTATGAAGCACTGAGTCTTTTACGCCTAGTCTCGAAAAATCCGCTTGCGTGCCGATTTCGGTCGATCTCGCGAAGTTCAATTCCGATGCAGCGCTACCGCATGGCTGCAAGGTTTCTCACATTCAGTCTGCGATGGTTGAGTGGATCGACTTTTTGGGATTTATCAACAGGCAGCTCAATTCGCGGAAATTGGACAGGCTCGAAGCGTTCATGATGACCGCCAACTTCAGTTCCCTAGTCGGTGAATTTGTCGCGAGTAGGATACCCAAGTACTGCACCTCCCTGGTCCGTAATCGGTATCACAACGGGCACCCCGATCTGGTTCCAAAAGGTCACTATGATGGGGATAGCGTGTTACATGGGGTAAGCGGAATTGAGATTAAGGCCTCGCGGTACGATCGCGGATGGCAGGGACACAACGCTGAGGAATGTTGGCTACTCGTGTTCGTCTTTAAGGCGAACTCCGCAAGTGACGCGTTCAAAGATAAACCGCCGAAACCGTTTGGATTTAAGGCCGTTTTTGGTGCACAACTTACAAAGGCAGACTGGCAATTCTCCGGCCGGTCAAAAACGAGCCGCCGGACAATTACTGCTAGCGTGACGAAGGCGGGATTCGAAAAGCTCACGGCTAACTGGATCTATCGTGTATAGATAAGCGTCTCCTTCATTGTGTGACCGTTCCGGGTGAATAGATCTGCCTGGCCTCTCCCGACCAGTTCGTCGATACCGGGGAACTGTAGCGCTCTCAGACGCGGGATTGCAGCGCACGCGAACTCGAAATATTCGCGGTTCCGCTCGATACCTACAGCGGAGATCCCAACCGCTAGGGCGGCCGCAATCGTCGCCCCGGCACCCATAAAGGGGTCAGCGACAGTGCCCGCGCCCAAGGGCAGCGAAGCGTAGACGAGTCGTCGCATGAGGGATTGCGGCTTTAAACTCGGATGCTCAGCGATTGCCTTCTCGCGGCGTGGCGTTCTCTCGCTCTCTAGTAAATCCTCGAAGGGAGAGCCGTTCGCTAATCGGCGGAGGCCTCCAGTCTGAAACTCCTTCAAACAGTCGCTGACCCGCATTCCCGGTAACAAAGGTTTCCGAAAAAGCCCCCAAGGCTCATAACAACCCCTTGGTATGACGCAGACGTCAGGGAACTCTTCGTGTGCGTTTTTGGGTCGATCCCCGCCGCGCAGAGTTCTGACGGTCCGTATTAATTGACCGCGAAACTCGAGCCCACCCTTGCCGAGAGCTTCATACAAAAGAGACGCAATAATCGAACTAGTTGCAATGATTACGTGACCGCCCGGGCGAAGTGCGCGCACGCATGCAGCAGCCCAATCTTCAAAGAATTTTCGCAACCGCTCCAATTCCTTCTTATTGTGCGCAGTGAAACGGGGTAGGGGGGCCCGAGTACAGCCGTCGAATGACGGTGGGATACGCCATACTCCTCCTTTGCCGGTGTTACGCTTTTCCAGCTCTTGATCATCGAACTCCTTTACGCCGTACGGAGGGTCGGTCACCACTGCATGCAGGCTGTTCTCTGGAATTCGACTAAGCCAATCAAAGCAATCAGCGTGGATGACACGTGATGTTTCGATTTTGCTCGATCTGTACTCGAAGGCCGCGTCAACAAGCTGCTCAGAAGATTTCATCTCGATCTCTCTTTCAGGCTATTCTAGCGCAAAAGACAAAGGACCGGTCATCCGCACAGACATGCGGTCATCACCAGCACCTTCACCAGCATCGATTTGCCGCGATACGGTGCCCTGCCAGCGCTCAGATTGCTATCGGCCAGAGGCTTCGGTGGCGGGTGCTTGTCACCGGCTAGGCGCTGCTGGTTCGTGAAGCGAAGACGATCAACGGACGCGGAGATTGATTTGCGATGGATACGAACGGGCAGCCCGGGATCGCCTTTGATGTCTACGGCACACTTGTCGATCCGCTGGGGATGAGTGTGCATCTGCGGCGCTGGGTCGGCGATGCCGCCGATCAAGTCGCGCGCGTGTGGCGCGAGAAGCAACTCGAATATACCTGGCGGCGGGCGCTGATGGGCGCTTACGCGCCCTTTTCAATCTGCACCGCGCAGGCGCTCGCCTATGCGTTCGCGCAGGCCGGCGCGACGCTCACGCCCGACGCACAAACCGATCTGATGATCGCCTACCGCGCGCTGCCCGCCTTTGCCGACGCGGCCGCCGGACTCGCGCAAATCCGCCTGGCCGGCTATCGCATGGTCGCCTTCTCCAACGGCGAGGCCGACGCGGTTCGCGCGGTGCTGAGCGCCGCCGGGTTGATGGAATATCTCGACGACGTGGTCAGCGTCGACGAGGTCGGCAGCTACAAGCCCGACCGCGCCGTCTATCATCATATGGTCAAGCGCATGGGCGTCGCGGCCGATCGCATCTCGATGGTCTCGTCCAATCCGTTCGACGTGATCGGGGCCAAGGCGGCCGGCCTGCGCGTAGCGTGGGTGCGGCGCCGGCCCGACGCGCAATTCGATCCGTGGGACGTCGCGCCCGATCTGATCGTCGAGCATCTGGGCGGTCTGGCGGCGGCCCTGAGCGGGGAGCGGATCTAAGGAATTGCGGCCAGATCGTAGGCCGGCGGCAGGTTCTCGGTGATCGTGCGCACGGTCGCGGTGCGCCGATCGACGCGGATCAGCGAGCCGTCGCTGACCGCGCCGAAGATTACCGCCGGATCGAGCGGATTCGCCAGCAGGCGCATCGGCAAGCCGCGCGCCGGGTGGACGATGCCGTCGGGCGCGGCGTACGGGGCAAAGCTGTCACCGTGGTCGAGGCTCTCGAAGACCATCGCGTCGGCACCCGGCAGGCTCATCGGCCAGAGTGCCGGCGGAGCGCCAGCCGCCGCGATCATCACGCCGCCGCCGCGCGCCGTGCCGGAGGCGAGAATCGCCACCGCGTAGTTGCGGCCGAGGCCCTTCAGATAGCTCCACGACGCGCCGCGATCCTCCGAACGGTAGGCGCCGCGGGCAGTCGCGACGTAGAGCCGCTTGGGCTCGTCGGGGTCGACCGCTAGGCCGTGGATGCCGGTGTGGACGGCGTGGTCGAGCGGCACGAAGGTGGCGCCGCCGTCGGGCGATCGGAACACGCCGCCGTCTTCGACGCCGGCGTAGATCACCGATGAATCGCCGGGCGCGAAGCTGAGCGCACGTACTGGCGCCGGATGCGGCCCGGCCGCGGAGGGCTTGCGCTCGCGATCGGGAAATTTGCGGAGCACGGCGCATTCGCGAAAGCTCTGGCCGCCGTTGAGGCTGCGCAGGAGGCGCGCGTGGTTGGTGCCGATGATTAGTTCGCCGGGCCGATCGGGCGGCACGGCGATCGACCAGACGTCTTCGTCGCGGGCGGCGCCCGGCGTGATATCGGTCCAGTTGCGGCCGCCGTCGTGCGAGCGGGCCAGCGCGCTGCGGCCGCGCGCGGAGCCAGCCTGGAGGTTCTGGATCGCGCCCGCGTACAGCAGATGCGGATCGCGCGAGTCCTGGGCGAGGCACCATACCGAGGCCGGATCGGCCAGCACCATCAGCGGGCGCGCGGCGCGGTCGGGGTCGACGATCACGATACCCTTGGAGGTGCCGATGCAGAGCCGCATGCGGATTTTCCTGTGGCCGACCGTCGCCGGAGCGCGGCCGCGCTCTGTCAGGCCAGGCGTCGGCCGGCGGCCAGTTCGCCCTGCGCGGCGAGATCGGCGGGAGCGACCTTTTTAGGCTCGGAATCGAAGCGCACGCGCCGCACCAGGACCGCGCCGCCGTCAAGCGCGATCGTCATACCGTCGGTGCCAATCCCCGTAACGGTGCCCGGCGGCGCGTCGATCAGGTCCGGCGCGAGCAGGGCGTCGTAGAGCCGCAGCCGCCGATCGCCGAGCGTCGCGAAGGCGCCGGGCTGCGGGTCGCAGCCGCGGATCAGGTTGTGGACGCCGCGCGCGGGTTGGCTGAAATCGACCCGCGCATGTTCGTCGCGGCAGATCGCCTCGTACGAGGCCAGGCGCTCGTCCTGCTCAATCCGCGGCGGATGGCCGCTGGCGACGAGGTCGAGCGCTTCGTCCAGCGTGGCGAGGCCCAGCGGGAAAAGTGTGTTGAAATAGAGCGATCCGGTGCTTTCGGCCGGCCCGATCGGCACGCGCCGCTGGAGCAGGATGGGTCCGGTGTCGATGCCGCGATCGGGCCAGAACCAGCTCACGCCGCTCTCCGCGTCGCCCTGGATCAGGGTCCAGTTGATCGCGCTGGCGCCGCGATGACGCGGCAGCAGCGAGGGATGGAAACAGATGGTCTTGAGGCGTGGCGCGAACAGGATAGGCTCCGGCACGATGATCGTAACGAAGGCCATCACGGCGAGGTCGGCGCCGAGCGCCTTGAACTGCTGGTAGGCGGCCTCGCCGCGAAACGAGGCAGGCTGGCTGAGCGGCAGGCCGAGTTCGAGCGCCTTGAGCTTGAGCGGATCGGGGCGCGCGCCGGGCGTGTCGGGCGGCGCATAGACATGGACCACGGTTTCGCCGCGCGCGTGGAGCTTTTCGAGCGTCTTTTCGGCGAAGGCCGCCTGGCCGATCAGGGCGATACGCAAGTAAACCACCTCCCGCTTCATCCGCGGAGGCAAACGCTACCAAATCGAACCCGGCGGTGCACGCGACGCGCGGCTGATTGATTCACAGCGCGGCGCTGACCCGCCGATTGGCGCGCGCCCGGCGAGCCGGGCGTCGTGCTCCATCGTTCGTACGATTTATTAACAAAACGTAGTATTCCGCGATGACGCCGGTGGGTGAGGCCGCCAAGCGGTGGCGGCGGCGGTCCGACGGGTCTGGCGGCGTCGGCAGCGGGGACGATCAGCTTGGTTGAAGATCGTATGAACGGGATTTGATCTCCTGCTTAATCTTTGTTACATAGGCTCTCGCGATTGCACCGTCGCGGCACACTTGCATTCGTGCTCATGGTGGCGTAATCGGACATCGTTGCGGTGGATAGTCTGCGCTCCGCAACAATGTCTCTGGACGATGAATTGGGGCTGGGACGTTAGTAACGAGGATGGAGGTGCGGAACGAAGTAGTATCCGCAGGCGGGAGTTGTACGACGGCTTGGATTCGATCAGTCACTGATCAGTAGCAGGTAAGCCGACATACAAGGATATCGGACTGCCGAAGGCGGCGGGCGATAGCTCGATCGGCGCGAAACCCGTCAGGGTTCGCGCCCGGTTAAATCCGTTGCGGAGCCATTTCGCCAGCGCTTGCACCACGTTGGGGAGCATTTAGCTGCATCACGGCGAGATTGAAGCCGTTGGGGAAGAGTCGGCTTCGATTAGCCAAATGGGGACCGCGTGCAGCTAATTCCGGGAGGTTCCGTTGTCAGTCATGCAGGGAGGATTCGGTATGGAGACTGAAATGCACGGAGTGCGTTCGTCTGGGGGAGTAGCCAGAACAATTGCAGCGCTGGGTGCGATGCTGATGTTGTTCGGGCTCACGGCTGGCGTATCAATGGCCGGCGATTTGTCGGCGCAACCCGCAAACAGCCTGGACGTTAGCGGCGCGAGCGCCTCGGCGGCGCTGGCGACGCCGCAGGAAAGCAGTTGGCTGGACGGGCTGCACGTATCGGGTTTTCTGAGCCAGACCTTTTCGATGTGGCAGAACCCGTCGGGTCTGCGGGGCTACACGACCAGCCGCAACAGCCTGGCCGATTCGCGCACCTGGCTGCAGGTCGATGAGAACTATCGGCTGAACGAGAACAACAGCTTTTTCATGCGCGAATGGTTCGTGTATGAGCCGCCGTATGCGTTCAACAGCGCCAACGGATTCGGCAAATACGGCAACGAGTTCTACAATCAGTACAACATTCGCGACGCGTGGTGGGAGAACAAGACCGGGCCGCTGACCACCTACGTCGGCAACCAGATCGTGGTCTGGGGACAGTCGCTGGCCTTTCGCGTCGGCGACGTGATCAATCCGCAGGACACCACCTGGGCGTTTGGCTTTGCCAACCTCGAGCAGTCGCGCATCCCGCAGTGGATGATTCATCCGATCCTGAACCTGCCGGAATGGGGGCCGTTCTCGTCGAACTTCGTCGAGGGTATCCTGCTGCCGCGCCTGCAGCCGATGTGGAACAGTTGCAACTACGCCGACCATCGCTATGACGGTGAGTGCAACGTCAACGCGGGCACGGTCAACAACGGCTTCCCGGCCGGCGTCGGCTTTCTGCCGTCGGGCCGCTTCGGCGCGCACTTCGACACGCAGTATGTTCCGGGCGTGACGGCAATCGCCGGGGCTGCCGGGCCGGGCTCGATCTACACGCCGCAAGGCTATCCGCAGCAGCGCAGCGCCTATTTCAACGAGCCGTACTCGAATGCATTCTTTTATTGCACCAACCTGGGTTCCGCCACTCAGCCGTTCAATCCGGTGCCGAAGAAAATGCAGCGGGCATGCCCAGGAAGCGGCTTCAGCGCTGGCGAACCGCAGTGGAAGATTCCGGCCTCGACGGTGGCCAACTGGAACGAGGGTCTCCGGTTGCACACGCTGGTCGGTCCGGTGGAGGCGACCGCGTTTTACTACAACGCGTGGAACCTCTATCCGAACACCTTCTGGCAGCAGGGCACGCAAAATTTCATGAACAAGTTCGTGCCCGAGAATATGATCGGGGTCACTGGCGATATGCCGATTCCGATGCCGCCGGCGCTGGCCGAGTACCTGCCGTTCGTCGGCCGCGCTGAAGCCGTCTATACCAACCATCAGGCGGTCGCCAGCATGAACTACGTCAGCAATCCGGACGGCGTGCAGTACACCGACTCGCTGAACTGGATGGTCGCGCTGGATATCGACCAGGCCTACGCGCCGTGGCTGACCAGCACCGGCAACCTGTCGGCCAACGTCGAGGTCGACGACCATATCGCGCTGGATTGCGGCAATTCCTGCATGGAGAGCTTCGGCCCGTGGACCGGCGGCGCGCTGGAATCCGAACGGAGCATCAAGAACAACGTCAGCACGCTGCTCAACATCGGCACGTCGTATCTATGGGAAGACATCGTGCCGTCGTGGACGATGATCTGGAGCCCCAAGGGCAAGACCTTCCTGCTGTTCCCGGCGGTGACGCTGAATCCGCCGTGGACCAAGAAGTACTTCGTCAAGCTGCAGGCGATTGAAATCATGGGCAGCGACCTGGCCTACAGCCAGGGCGGCGGTATCCTGAAGGGACAGAGCATGCTGCTCGCCCAGTTCCAGTACAACTTCAACCTGCTCTAAGTTAACGGTGGCCGGCGATGAGCCTTGGACGGGCTCATCGTCGGCCCGCGATCGCCGCCGCGCTCAGAGGCCTCCGTGATAGCGTGGCATGAGCGACAAGGAATTTTACCAGTGGCGATCGAAGGTGGAGTTGCCCGGGCCGCGGAATGCCGAAGCCGCTCCGCACCGCCGCAGGCTGGTCCCCAAAAATCTACCTGCGGATGGGTCATGCGACCGCAGACCGCTATGATCCTTCGGGGTGATCTCCCTCACTGGCGGAACGGTCAGGGAACTGACTGAGTCCCGTCGGCGCCGCGGACCCGGGCGAATGCCGGGCACGATGACGAGTGAATCAGACTGCGGAGGCAAAACCTCCGCAGTCTTTTTTTGGGCCCGCCCGACGCGCCATCGGTGGCGCCTGGGACGGCGTCGCATCGCGCGCCGGGGGCCGTTTCAGATGATTTTGTTGAGCGGGAACTCGATGATGCCGACGGCGCCGGCCTCACGCAGCTTCGGATAGAGTTCGCGCACCGTATGCTCGCTGATGACGGTCTCGATTGCGAGCCATTCGATACCCTTGAGGTTCGGGCTCGGGTAGAGCTGCGAGACGGTCGGGGCAGTGATCGACGGCAGTAGCGCGATGACCGCGTCGAGATGCTCACGCTTGAGGTTCATCTTGATGCCGACGCGGCTTTCGGCGTCGAGCGCACCTTTCATCAGGACGCCGATCTGGCGGATTTTCTCGCATTTCCACGGGTCGTCCCAGGCGGCGCGATTGGCGACCAGCACGGGCGACGAGGTCAGCAGTTCCTCGACGATGCGCAGGCCGTTGGCCCGCAGCGACGATCCGGTCTCGGTCACTTCGACCACCGCGTCGACCAGTCCGTCGGCCGCCTTGGCCTCGGTGACACCCCACGAGAATTCCACTTCGACCTGGACTTTGCGCTCGGCAAAGATGCGCCGCGTGAAGGCGACCATCTCGGTCGCGACGCGCTTGCCCTCGAGATCCTCGAGCCGCCACACGGGCGAGGCGTTGGGTACGCACAGCACCCAGCGCGTCGGCGTCAGCGTGACCTTGGAATAGATGAAGCTCTCGACCTCGACCACGTCGACGTCGTTCTCGACAATCCAGTCGCTGCCGGTAATGCCGGCGTCGAGTGTGCCGTCGGCGATATAGCGCGGCATCTCCTGCGGCCGCAGGAGCCGACAGCTCAGCGACGGATCGTCGACGCGCGGGATATAGGAGCGGTCGCCGACCGCGATACGCCAGCCGGACTTGCGCAGCAATTCGATGGTCTGGGCTTCGAGACTGCCCTTGGGGATGCCTAATTTGAGGACGTTTGCCTTGGTCGCCATTGGCCCGTTGGTTGCTCTATCCCTGTGGTAATTTGCCGCGGCGCGCGCGGGGCGCGTTAGACGGCCGGCTTCGGATTATGGCCGTAGCCGGCACCATACTTAGCCGGATCGACCTTGCGTTGGTCGGTCACGCGCCATTGGCCGTCGTCCAGCGCGCGGAAGAAGCACGACTCGTAACCCTCGTGGCAGGCGGCGCCGTCGCCCGCCTGATCGACGCGCAGCAGGATGGTGTCGCCGTCGCAATCGAGACGGATTTCGCGCACCGTCTGGAAGTTGCCGGACTCTTCGCCCTTGCGCCAAAGCCGGTTGCGCGAGCGCGAAAAATAGCAGGCGTGGCCGGTCGCGACGGTCTCGTCGAAGGCCTCGCGATTCATGTAGGCGACCATCAGGAGCCGTCCGCTGGCATAGTCCTGCGTAACCACCGGCACGATGCCGTCGCCCTTGGCAAAATCGATTTGCGCCGCCGCCGTTGTGTTCATAATGCGCGCCGTCATCACTCCAATTTGAATCCCACAGTATCGGCGAATCGGCCGGACGTTTCAACGCCGGTTGGTGGACCGCGCGGGGCCCGGCCGGCAATGGCCGTGGCAAACTATGCGCAAGTGATCGCGGCAAGTTACTGCGGACGGATGGCGCCGTGGTGGTGTGCCGATGCATCCCGTTTCATCTTTGTGCGATCCCGCGTAGATTACGAACTCTATGCATGAGACCGGAACGCCGCGGCGTACGGCGTTGGCCGGCGGCCGTCCCTCACGCCCCCGCGGCGCGATCTGGTGCGGAGCGCTGATGGCGTTGCTGGCGATCGCGATGGTGGCCTGCAGACCGCCTGCGCCGGTTACGCCGCCGGCGGTGGGCGTAAAGCCGCCGCGCGTCGAGCCGTTCAATTTCCAGATCTCGTCGGGTGCCGACGAATACCAGATCGAGGGCTTTCTCGCCCTCGCGCGCCAGCCGGGCCGCCTGCCCGCGCTGCTGGTGCTCAACGGCGACAAGGGCAACGCCCGCCAATGTATCGACGATACGCAAGGCTTCACCGAGATGGGCCTGCAGGTCGCATGCATCAGTATTCCCGGCTACGGACGTTCGTCGGGGCCGAGCCGTTTTGTCGGACCGCCGTCGGTCGATGCGGCGCGCCATGCGCTCGACCTGCTGGCGGCGCGCGCCGACGTCGATCCCGCGCGGCTGGCGGTATGGGGCATGGCCGACGGCGCGGTGGCAGCCGGGCTGTTGATGGACTCCGACGCACGGCCGCGCGCCGTCATCCTGCAGTCCGGAGCCTACGACATGGTGAAGCTCTGGCCCGAGGCGACGATGCGCACGAAGCTCTCGATTCTGCGCCAGGTATGGCCGTCGAAGAGGGCGCTGAAACAGCGCAGCGTGGTCGATCATCTGCCGCGGCGATTGACTTGCAGCGTGCTGATTCTGCATGGCGAGCGCGACCGCAAGACGCCTATAATCCAGGCCCAGCAACTGGCGTTGGCGCTGACCGATCGCGGCGCGCAGGTCGAGACCTATTATTTCCCGCAAGGCTCGCACGAACTGGGCGCGAGCGTCGATCGGCCCTTGCGCGATTTCCTGCGCGATCATCTGCTGGCCGCCAATGCCGCACCGGCGGGGCCTCCGGGGCCGGGCTGACGCACGCGCGAAGGGCGGCGGATCGCGGGCGTCCGCCGCGCCGGACGCTGGTGAAGTAGCGCCGCGGCGGCGTGAGCGTGTATCGAGCTAGATGGAATGGCTGACGAAGAAACCGCACCGGGGAAACTGGTCTGTTCGTTCTGCGGCAAGAGTCAGGACGAAGTTCGATCGCTGATTGCCGGTCCCGCGGCCTTCATCTGCGACGAATGTATCGACCTGGGCTGCGAAATGCTGGCCGAGAGTTCCGAGTCGATCGTGGCGCCGGATGATTTCGAGCAGGCGCCGTTTTATCGACGCTACGTCGCGAACGCGATCGATAAATCGTCGGCGCGAAGCTACGCGTCGCCCTTGCTAGCGCTCGCCGCCGGAATCGTGGCCGGGCTGCTTTTCGCGCATCTCTGGCGCTGATTGCGGCGCGCGATCGTCATCACGCGCAATCGGCACCGCAGCAGTAACGTGCTCTGGAACCTCCGCGCAAGTCAGGTCGTCATTCTGAACGGAGTCCGCGAAGTGCGGAATCCCGGGATTCTTCGCTGCGCTCAGAATGACAAAATGGGCTGAGTGCAGAGGTTCGCTAACGCAATTCCTTGAGCGCGCCGACGACCTCGGTGGTATGGCCGTTGACCTTGACCTTGGGAAAGACCTTCTTGACCATTCCGTCCTTGCCGATAATCACGGTGGTGCGCACGATACCCATGAACTCGCGGCCGTAGAGCGACTTCTTCGTATAGACGCCGTACGCCCTGGTGACCTTGTTTTCGGTGTCGCTGAGGAGCGGGAAGTTGAGCGAATGCCGGGCGATGAACTTCCGATGCGCTTCGACTTTGTCGGCGCTGACGCCCACCACCGTGGCGCCGAGCGCGCGAATCGGCGCGAGATGGTCGCGGAAGTCGCACGCCTCGACGGTGCATCCGGGGGTCATGTCCTTGGGATAAAAATAGAGCACGACGGGTCCGCGCGCGGTCAGCGATTCGAGCGCGACCGGCGCGCCGTCCTGGTCGGGCAGGACGAAGGCGGGAGCGCGGCGCCCCTCGAGGTCGCGGCCGGCGGCGCTGGGGCGTTTAGCCGGCGGTTGCGCTTGCGCGGCCGGTTTGCTCACGCGTTTAACCTTGGCGAGGGGCGTTGCGACTTTCGCGGGTTTGACTTTGGGCTTGACGGCCGCGGCGGGTTTGACCGTCGGGCGTTTGGCTTTGGCGGGCGGTGGGGCGGCTTTCGACGGCATTTCTGCTCCCTGTCGTGTTGATGGTGGCTATTTCCGGGCGCCGAGGGCGGCCGCCCGCGCCGGCCAAGTATGCGCCAATCTCGCCCGCCACTCTAATTGCGGGGGATCGCGGCGCCAGGCGCGGGCTATTCGCCAACCTGTAGTTGACGCGCCGCCCATTCGGCCCTAGACTTGCGGCGGATCGTCAAACCTGATTGCACCTCAATGGCTGTATACACCGAGCTTCATAAAACATTTCTCGAAGAACTAGCCGAGGAATACAGCTGCGGCCGGTTCGCAAGCGTCACCGGGATTCCCGAGGGCTCGGTCAATTCCATCTATCTGCTGGAAGCCGCCAAGGGCAAGTTTCTGCTGCGGGTCGACGAGGTCAAGAGCGAAAGCGAGGTCCGCCGCGAGATCGATCTGCTGACTTTCCTGCGCAAGCACGGCTTCCCATGCCCGCATCCGGTGCAGGATCGGATGGGCCGCTACTACCGCGACTACCAGGGCAAATGCGTCTCGATTTACAAGTTCCAGGAGGGGCGGGTGCCGGTCGCGGTGCGCCTGCGGCCGACCCAGCTCGAGACGATCGGGCGCACGCTGGGCGAGCTGCATGTGATCGGCAAGGGCTACAAGAAGGGCATCGACAATCGCTTCAGCTTCGAGCGGATCGCCGACCTCTACCTGAGCGTGCGCACGCGGCTGCCCAATTATTTCCGCAAAATCGCGCGCACGCTCGAGGACGAAATCGAGTACC
>DATLRA010000016.1:0-2369 GCA_035534935.1 Binataceae bacterium (SeqCode) | reverse complement strand
ATATGCATCCGGCGGCCGACGGCGGCGCGATCGGCAAGGCCACGATGACGGACTTCCATCGGCTGGTCGCCGTGGTTGCGACGCTTAAGCGCGGAGTAGTGCTCAACCTGGGTTCGGCGGTGGTGATGCCGGAGGTTTTCCTCAAGGCGCTCAACTTGGCGCGCAACCTGGGCCGGCGGGTCGACGGCCTCTGCGCCGCTGACATGGACTTCGTCCGCCAGTACCGGCCGCGGCTCAACGTGGTCGAGCGGCCGACGGCAGGCGGCAAGGGAGCGCGCGGAATCTCGCTCACCGGCCATCATGAGATCATGTTCCCGCTACTCGCCGCCGCGGTGCGCGAGGAACTGGCGCGGCCGGCGCGGCGGCGGGGTTGACGATGCGCGCTCGCGCGACGAGGCGCTTGGGCGGCGACGCTCCGATCGCGATACTCACCGACTTCGGCTACCGCGACCATTACGTGGGTGCGATGAAGGGCGTGATCGCCTCGATCGCGCCCGGCGCTCCACTGATCGACATCACGCACGGCGTGCCGGCGCAGTCGATCGCGGCGGGTGCGATCGCGCTCGCGCAGAGCTGGCGGCTGTTTCCGCCCCGGACGATCTTCCTGGTGGTGGTCGACCCCGGCGTGGGCACGGCGCGGCTCCCGGTGGCGGTCCAGACGCGCGCGGGAACGCGCTTCGTCGGCCCCGACAACGGCGTGCTGTCGCTGGCGCTGGAGCAGGCGGGAGCGGCACGCGCGGTCGAGCTGCGCGCGCCGCGCTACCGGCTCGCGTCGGTGAGCGCGACCTTTCACGGGCGCGACATTTTCGCGCCCGCCGCGGCGCATCTGTGGCGCGGCGTCAAACTCGAGTCGCTGGGGCCGCCGGTGCGCGACGGCCTGACGCATCTGGAACTCGCGGAGCCGCGCGAGGGGGTCGAGGAGCTGCGCGGCGAGGTGCTCTACGTTGACGGCTTCGGCAATCTCGTGAGTAGCATCGGGCGCGACGCGCTGGCGCGGTTTGTGGCGCGCTTTCCCGGTATGCGGCTTTCCGTTAGGATCGAAACGGGCGCGCCGATGCAGATACTTGAGGCTTATGGCGACGCCCGCAAAGGTGTTCCGCTCGCTACGTTTGGAAGTTTCGAGTTGCTGGAAATTGCCGTGCGCGACGGCAGTGCGGCGCAGCGTTTCGCCGCCGGGCCGGGTGCGATGGTAACCGTCCGGCCGCTGCGGCGTACAGCCGGTCACGATCTCAAGCTCCGGCAATGAACCCACGGCATGAAAATCGATACATGAAAATCAACCATGGATGATTCCACCGTACACGATGAATCGCAGGTCCTGACCGACATCCCGCGCGTCACGCCCTCACCGGTTTACGAGCCCGAAGTGATGGCGCCGTCGCGCGCGCGGCCGTCGGGCGTTACGCGGCTGCACGTGGGCCTCTTCCTGCTGACGCTGCTGACCACCACGATGGCCGGGGCAGACATGGCGGGCGCGTTCGTATCGCTGGCGCATCCGTTTGCGACCTTCGGTAATCTTTACGCCGGACTGTCGTTTTCGATCCCGCTGATGCTGATCCTGTTTGCGCACGAGATGGGGCATTTCCTGGTGGCGCGGCGCAACAACGTGGACGTGAGCCCGCCATACTTCATCCCTGCGCCGTTGCCGTCGGTCTTTTTCATCGGCACCTTCGGCGCGTTCATCCGGATGCGATCGCCGGCGCGCACGCGGCGCGTGATGTTCGATATTGGCGCGGCGGGGCCGTGGGCCGGAGCGGTGCTGGCGGTGCTCGCGGTGGCGATCGGGCTTAAGCTCTCCGACGTGTCGCCGCTCGACGCGTCCGGCGGCGGACTCCAGCTCGGCAATTCGATCCTGTTCTGGGCGCTGTCGTATGCGGTGCTGGGCGTCGATCCCAACTCGGTCAACGTCAACCTGCATCCGATCGCGTTCGCCGGCTGGATCGGGCTTTTGGTGACGACGCTCAACCTGCTGCCGGTTGGCCAGCTCGACGGCGGCCACGTGGTTTACGCGCTGTTCGGCCGCTGGCATCGGACCATCGCGCGCCTGTTCATCGTGGCTTGCGTGATGATGGTGGTGGTGCCGTTGTCGATGGGTTCGGCATACTGGGGTGGATGGCTCTTCTGGGTGGTGTTCCTTTTCTTTCTTGGCCTGGGGCATCCGGCCACGATCGATGCGGATACGCCGCTCGATTCCCGGCGCAGGGCTTTTGCGTGGGCGACAATCGTGCTGTTCATCGTGACCTTCAGTCCGGTGCCGGCCTGGTATGCCGCAGGGACGCCGAACCAGCAGGAACAGCCCAAAGACAATACCTATAGCGTCGTTTTCCGGCCGGCGCCGCCGCGTTTGCCTGCCGCCGTGCGGCTCAAGG
>DATLRA010000015.1:0-26158 GCA_035534935.1 Binataceae bacterium (SeqCode) | reverse complement strand
TCGGCGAGACCGGCGCGGGCAAGACCACACTGATCGTTTCGATCCTGGCGCGCAATTACGAGCGCGTGCGCTCCGCCTACGTGACCAACCCGAGGCTCGGCCTCGATGCGATGCTGCACGATATCTTGCGCCAGCTCGGGGTGACGGCGGCGCCGAACAAGCTGGCCATGTCGGATGCTTTCGATCAGTTTCTGGCCGGGCTCGGCGCGGGCGAGCGGGTGGTGATAATCGTCGATGAGGCGCAGAGCCTGAGCGATGAGATGCTCGAGGATTTGCGGCTGTTCTCGAATCGCGGCCGGCTGGACGAAAAGCAGGTGCATTTCGTCTTTGCCGGGCAGCCCGCACTGCTGCGCCGCCTGATGGAGCCGGGGCTCAAGCAGATCAACGAACGGATCGGGATTCGGTCGCTGCTCAACCCGCTCGAACGGGCCGAGGCGACGGCCTATGTCGAATATCGGCTGGCGGCGTTCGGCGGCAGCAGTGCGGCGGTCTTTGGGCGCGGCGCGCTGGACTACCTGATGGACCATAGCGGGGGAATTCCCCGGCGCATCAATGTGCTCTGCCACAATGCGATGCTCACGGCTTACAACATGAATCAGCCGACCGTGACGATCGAAGCGGCGCGCGCCGCGGTGGCCGAATACGAGAACCTGTTGTCGCGGGCCCGCCGCTTCGAACCGCGGAACGCGGAGTTCGACGTGCTCGGCGAAAAGCGTCCGGCAGCGACGGCGAGTGCCCGATGGTCGACGGCGATAATCGGCGCGATGGCGATTGCGGCGATGGCCACGTTCCTGATGTGGAACTCGCGCACGCCGCGGCGCGAGGAGCCGGTGAGCCTGGACGCCGCTGACGCGGTGGGTGACGCGGTCACCGAACATCCCAACGCCGGCTACCTGCCGGCCTCGATCATCACGGAGGCGCCCGAGGTCGAACCGGCCGACGCGAGCGAGACCTCCGCGCGCGCGAGCGATGCGACCGGGCCGATGGCCGACCTGGCGGGGACCGCTAACCCCGGGCTACGGCGAATTCGGGTGCAGCCCGGCAATACGCTCGCCCGCATCGCGGCCGACCAGCTCGGATCGGCGGACCAGCTTGCGCGGCTGGTGCGGGCCAATCCGCAAGTGCGCGACCCCAATCATATTTTAGCGGGCGAGATGGTGAATTTGCCGGCGCGAGAGACCACCGCGCAGGCCGCGCGCACGGGGGCCATTCGTACGCCCGGCGCGGAGAACTGGCAGCGCGTCACGACGCGCAATGTCACCGCTGTGACGGATGAGGAATAGCTTCACGCGCCCGGCGTTGAGGTAACGATAAATCAGTCTTGTTCGCCGGCGGGCGTTACGAAAAACCGGACACGTACCCCCCCCACGTGGCTGGAATAGTACGTTCGCCGGCGAACTTCAACCACTAGGGAACCTCTGCACAGGTCAGTTTGTCATTCTGAACGAAGTCCGCGACGTGAAGAATCCCAGGATTTTTCGCTGCGCTCAAAATGACACAGTGGGCTTGTGCAGAGCTTCCCCCTAGCGGCGCTGCCCTGCCGCGACGCTGAACGGGAGCCGCAAGGCAGCCTCGGCCCATCATCCCGCTCAAGCCTCGCGCAGGGTGGCGTCTTTCATTTGGCGACGTGCGCGCACGGCGGCGGATTGGGCCCGCGATTCCACGCGCGGATACGTGGCTGGCACGCTGCGGGCTAGCGGATGGGCGAGCGCGTGGCCAACTGCCGGCTGATGACGGAAGCCTTTTCGGCAAGGCCAGCGGCGGCGAGGTAGTCCTGCTCACGCATCGCGTTGCGCCCGGCGTTGACGAGACCTTGGGCCTGGTCATAAGCGGCGGCGTTTTCGGGTGTGAGCCGCGATCGATTGATCGACGTCAGCTTCGTGCCGGTCTCGTCGAGCAGGCTTTGCGCGCGCAGGCGATTGCTGTCGTCGTCGTCGAGCGAAACGGTGGTCGCCGCGGCGGCGGGCGCGGCGGATTTCCTCCTGGCGGCGCGATATTTGATTGCCGTGGGCGGCATTTCCCGCGCCGCGGTAGAGGCCGCCGGAGTCCGCGCGGGCCTCGTCCGCAGCGGCGCCTGAAGCGGCCAATAGCGCTCCATGGTCGCGCATCCGGCGAGCGCAAGCGCCGCGCCGATAAGCATCAGCGATCGTATCGAGAGGCGCGCGGCAATCGACGATTTCACGCGATGAGACTAACCGATTCGGCTCTGCGCGGGCATCGGTGGCGCCGCCGCGATCGAAGGCGCGAGCGGCAGCCGCACGATAACGTTGGTGCCCACGCCGACCTCGGATTGAATATCCATGGTGCCATGATGAAGGTCGATAGCGCGCAACGCGAGCGGCAGGCCGAGACCGTTGCCGTTTTTCTTGGTGGTGAAATAGAGGTTGAAAATGCGCTCGAGGTTTTCCCGCGCGATGCCCGGTCCGGAATCAGCAATCGAAATTTCGACGCAATCGTTGTCGCTCAGCGCGGTGGCGAGCTTGAGCGTGCCGCCGGCAGGCAGCATCGCTTCGCAGGCGTTGCCGATCACGTTGCGCAGGGCTTCGGCGAGCAATGCGCGGTCGACGTTGACCGGGCTGACGGCGGGGTCGAAACGGGTTTCGACGCGCACGCCCGAGCGGACCACCTGGCTGGCGACCTCGGTGATCAGCTCGTTGATCTGGACGTGCGCGAGCTTGAGCTGTTCGGGCCGCATGAAACGCATGAGCGCGTCGACGGCGCGCGCGAGACGCTCGATTTCGAGGCGCACAGCGCGCAGACGCTGATCGATCGGGGCGCCGCGGGCGGCGTCCTGGCTGAGCAATTCGAGCTGCAGATTCATGGCGTTGAGCGGGTTGCGAATCTGGTGGGCGACGCCCGAGATAAGGCCGCCGAGGCGCACCAGGCGGCCCGAATAATCGACCACGTTTTCCAGTTCGCGCACCGAATCGAGGTCGCGCGCGACTACCAGCAGGCCGGGCGGCTCAGGCCCCTGGCCGAGCGCGAAGATCGAGATCAGCAGGCGGTTGGGCTCGTCGCGGTCGGCCAGATCCAGGGCCACGTCGCGCACCTCTGAGCCGGTCGCGTAGGCGGTTTCGATCATGCGGGCGAGCGCGTTGTCGCGACCCAGCAGCAGGGCGAGCGGCTTGCCGTCGGCCAGCCCGCCGGCCGGCAGGCCCAGGCGTCCCTGGGCCTCGGGGTTGGCGAAGAGCACCGCGCCGCCGGCATCGAGCAGCATCACGGCGTCGGTGATCGAACGGAAGATATTGATGAATTGGCCGCGTTCGGTCTCCCATTGAGCACGGCTCGCCTTGATCCGGCGCGACAGGTCGGTGAACTTGTCGGCCAGCGAGCCCAGTTCGTCGCGCGCATCGGCCGGCAGGCTGACCTCGTCGCGGCCCTCGGCGATCTGCTCGACGCCGGTCGCGATCGCGGCCAGCGGCTTGCGCAGCAGCCGCGCGGCGAGCATCGCGCCGACCAGGCTCAGGAACACGGCGATTGCGCCGACGCCAAGAATATCCTCGACCGAGCGGCGCGCGGCGGCGGCAATTAATGCCGTCGAGAGGCCCACGCGAATCACCGCGAGCGGGCGGCGGTTGACGTTGACCACGCGGCTCAACTCGTAAGTATGCGCGCCCCAAAGCGCCCCGATGTGCGCGAACGGCGACCACGAGCCGAGCGCGGCGCGCAGATCGTCGAAGGGCGGCGTGCTCGCGATCGCGGCGCCGGTGGCATCGGACTGGGCGGTGACGATCGGGGTGCCGTCGAGGCGCTCGATGCGCGCGTAGACCACACCCTTGCCGAACGCCTGCGAGGAATTGAGAAAGGTGGCGACCGCCGCGTCGTTGCGGATCGCGGCCTCCGGATCGCCGGGGGCCTGCGCGATCGCCTGACGAATCTGCTCGAAGGCCTGGTTGGTGATCAGCGTGCCCGAGTCGGCCAGGTCGTCGACCATCACGGTCATCGAGCGATCGACCTGAATCATGCTCATGAGCACGAACGGCAGCATCAGCAGGAGCAGAAAGATGATGGCTAGTTTGGCGCGAAGGTCCATGGTCAAGCGGTGTACACAGGTTATCGCGGCCGGCCCCGGGCGGCGCGGCTTTGGCCGGCGGACGCGCGGCGAAGGCGATCGCGCGCGGCGCGCCACAGCCCGCGCGCAGCGGGGCGCGGCAATCGCGCAATCAATCGATGCGGTAGCGCACAGTAGCATACCGGGGACACAAATCTCATCTGGACGGCGCAGCGATCGCGCAATCAATCGATGCGGTAGCGGCGGCGCTTGCGCCAGAGCGTGGTCACGTTGATGCCCAACGCGCCGGCAGCCTCGTCGAGCGTTGCGCTCTCGGCCAGCACGCGCACGATATGGTCGCGTTCGACCTGCTCGAGGCTGAGCGAACGCGGCGCGCCAGGGGCGGGCGGTTCGGGCAGGTCACGGAACAGCGAATCGGGCAGATCCTCGCGCTCGATAACCGCGCTGCGGCAGAGCACGGCGGCGCGTTCGACGGCGTTGCGCAGTTCGCGGACGTTGCCCGGCCATCGATAGACCGCGAGCGCGGCTTCGGCGCCGGCGCTTAGGCGCAGGTTGGGGCGGCGGTTGCGCAGGCCGGCCGCGCGCAACAGCCATCGCGCGAGCGGCACGATATCCTGCGGACGTTCGCGCAGCGAGGGCACGCGCAGCGTGATGACGTTGAGGCGATAGAAAAGATCCTCGCGAAAATGGTGGGCGGCGGCCTCGACTTCAAGGTCGCGATTGGAGGCGGCGATAATTCGCGCGTCGACGGTCAGCGTCTGGTCGCCGCCGACGCGCTCGAAGCTCTGCTCCTGAACGAAGCGCAGGAACTTGGTCTGCAAACCCGGGGTCAGGTCGGCGACTTCGTCGAGAAAGACCGTGCCGAGATGGGCCGCTTCGAGGCGGCCGGGCTTGTCCTTGATCGCGCCGGTGAACGATCCGCGCATATGGCCGAACAGTTCGGATTCGAGCAGTTGTTCCGAGAGCGTGGTGCAGTTGACGACAACGAACGGGCGATCGTGCCGCGGACTCCATTCGTGGATCGAGCGGGCAAGCACGTTTTTGCCGGTGCCGCTCTCGCCGGTGAGCAGGATGGTCGCGGCGCTGGTGGCGGCCTGATGCGCGGTCTCGAGCAACCGGCGCATCGCGGCGCTGGTCGAATCGAGCAGCGGGGTCTGCTCGACGGCGCTGCGCAGTTCGCGGTTTTCGGCGCGCAGGCCACGCAGTTCGAGGGCGCGTTCGACGGTGCGGCGAATCTCTTCGAGCGAGAAGGGCTTGGTGATGTAATCGCCGGCGCCGGCCTTCATCGCGGCCACCGCGCTCTCGACCGTCGCGTAGGCGGTCATCAGGATGACCACGGTGGCGGGGTCGCGCCGCTTGATCTCCTCGAGCAGCTTGAGGCCGCTCATCTCGGCCATCTTGAAGTCGGTCAGGACCAGATCGGCGGGCTCCTCGGAAAGCATCCGGGCGGCTTGCTCGCCGTGGTCGGCGGCGCGCACCTGGTAGCCGATGGATGCGAAGAAGGCCGCGAGGTTGCGGCGGATATTTTTTTCGTCGTCGACGATCAGAATGCGCGGCATCAGCTTCGCGGCGGCATCGGCAGCTCAACGATGAACCGGCTGCCACCGCCCTCTGGCGATTCGACGAAGATGCGCCCGCTATGGGCCTGCACGATATCCTTGGCGATCGCTAGACCCAGGCCGGCGGCGCCGCGTTCGGCGCGCCCGTCGCCGAACTGGGTGTACTTCTCGAAGATATAGTCGCGCACATCGGCCGGGATGCCGGGGCCGGAGTCGGCGACCTCGATCCGCACGACGCCGTCGATCGCGTGCGCGGTAACCTCGATCACCCCGTCGTGCGGCGTATAGCGCAGCGCGTTGCCCACCAGGTTCGACACCACCCAGGAAAGCTTTACCGAATCGCCCGCGATCATCGGCATCGGATCGATCCGCTGATGCAAGGCTATGCCTTTTTCGCCAGCCTGGATATTGAAGCGATCGCTGACCTCGGCGACGATGCGGGCGAGGTCGAGCGGCGCGTGCTCGATCGCGATAATCCCGTTTGAGCCGCGCGCGAGGGTGAGCAGATTATCACTGAGCTGGGTCAGGCGGGCGCATTCCTCGAGGATCGCCTGGGCCAGTTCGCGCTGGCGGGGTCCGAGTACCGACTCCTCGCGCCGCAGCAGTTCGGCCGAAAGGGCGAGCGAAGTGATCGGCGTGCGCAACTCGTGCGAGAGCGTGGCGACGAGGTTGGTGCGCGCGCGATCCTGATCGCGCAGGTAGGTAACGTCCTGCAGGATCACGATGGTGCCCAGCGGGCGGCCTTCGGCGTGGCGCAGCGGAATCGGCTTGAGCACGAAGGCATGGTCGCGGCCGCGGAAGTGGAGCTGAACCTCCACGCGCTGATCGGTGGGCGCGCCCTGCTTGAGCGTGCGCAGCGCGTCGCGCACGCGGATGTAATGCGGATTGTTGCTGCTCAGATCGTCGAAGGCGCTGCCCAGCGCTTCGTTCTGCTCGAGGCCGATAATCAGCGCGGCGGTTTCATTGATGTGGATTACGACGCCGTCGAGATCGATCAGCACGACGCCGTCCTCGAGGCTCTCGATAATCGCCTCGGTCTTGCTCTTTTCATAGACCAGGCGATCGACGTTGAGCTGATCGTACTGTTCGAGCCGCTCAGCCATCTCGTTGAACTCGCGCGCGACGGCGTCGAGCTCGCCGAGTTTCTGCGCGCCCAGGCGCAGATGGGCGCGGCGCTGGCTGACGCCGCGCAGGCGTTCGGCGATATCGGTGAGCGGCTTCGACAGGGTCCATCCGAGCCACCACGAGAGCGCCGTGCCGAGGATCAGCACCAGCGCGAGACCGGTGGCGTAATCGTAGGAGAGATGCCGGCCGAGGTGCGCGGCGCGGCTGTCGGCGCGGAACATCGCGAGCTTGTTCATCGCGATGAGGTCGTCGATGCGCGCGTGCAGCGCGTCGAAAGCGGCGTCGTGGCGGGCGCCGATGGGCGCGGCGGCAATCGCGTCGAAGAGGCTGGCCGCGCCGCTCTGGATCGACATCGCGAGCTGCGGTTCGCCGACTTCGGTAAAATCGTGATCCTCGATGTTCATCCAGGAGGAGAAGTCGGCGCGCACGGCGGGCAGCACGGCCGGCGCGCGGCCCTCGAGTTCGGCGACCTCCAAGGTGCGTAGCGCGGCGTGCATGTGCTGGGCCGCCTCGATACTGATGTAGTTGCGGTAGAGCGTCTCGCGAATCGCGCCGCCCAACCGGTAGACGCGCGGCAGGGTATAGACGCCGAGCAGCACCACCAGGACGAGCAGGGCGAGCGAGCCGTTACGGATACGGGTCCGCAGAGTTGGCGTGTTCATGACTGTTCGGTGCGATCCTCGGCGGCGGCGATTTCGATATCGAGGTCGGGCGCGGCGTCGAGCAGGCGCACCTGTACGGGCTTGCACAGCCAGCGCCGCCAGAGCGGCTGGCGGGTGCGTCCAATGACGATCTTGGTGATGCCGCGCTCGCGCGCGAAGTCGACCATCGCGCGGACCACGTCGTCGGACTTGAGCCATACGGTCTCGGCGCCGAGGTCGCCGGCCAGGTTGATATTGTCGAGCAGACTGACGAAGTTGCCGGTGCTGACCCGGGCGACGGATTCGGCCGGAGTCTCGACGTGGACCGCGAACCACTCGACGTTGAGTTGGCCGGCGATGCGCGAGGCCTTGCGCAGCAGCGCCGCGCTGTCCTGCGCGTTGGAGGACAGCCCGACCATCAGGCGATCGACGAACACGGTGCGCCGCCCGCCCTCGCGCTTGAGCGACTCGAGGCCGATGCGCTGCCGGTCGAGGCCGCGGGCGACCTCGCGCAGGGCCATCTCGCGCAGCGAGGTTAGATTGCTCGGCTTGAAGAAATTCTTGAGCGCCTGGTCGACCCGTTCGGCGGGATAGATGCGCCCCTCGCGCAGCCGCTCACGCAGTCCCTCGACGCTCAGATCGACGTTAATCACCTGGTCGGCGCGCGCCAGGATGGAGTCGGGAACGGTCTCGCGCACGTCGATGCCGGTGATCCGCCGGACGGTCTGGTTGAGGCTCTCGACGTGCTGGATGTTCATCGCGGTGATCACGTTGACGCCGGCGGCAAGCAGCGCCTCAACGTCCTGGTAGCGCTTTTCGTGGCGCGAGCCGCCGGCGTTGGTATGCGGCAACTCGTCAACGATCACCCATTGCGGGCGGCGCGCGAAGATTGCGTCGAGGTCCATCTCGTCGAGGGTCACGCCGCGATAGTCGCGCGCCTGGCGCGGGATGACCTCGAGGCCGGATACGCGCGCGGCGGTCGCGGCGCGGCCGTGGGTCTCGACGAAGCCGACAACGATGTCGATGCCGCGCGTGCGCAATTCATGCGCCTCCTCGAGCATCCGGTAGGTTTTGCCTACGCCGGCAGCGGCACCGAGGTAGATCTTCAGGCGGCCGCGCTGCGGCTGCGCGGCGCGGTCGGGGTCGAGATCGAGAAAGGATTCGGGTTCCGGGCGCTTGTCACCGTTCATTCACGGACCGGCGGGCCTGGAGTTCGCGCTCACGCGATCCAGCGCGAGATTCACCAGCAGCACGTTGACTCCCGGTTCGCCAAACAACCCGGCCAGGCGCGGGCGCGTGTTGGCGCGGACCAGGTCGCGAACCTGATCTTCCCTCAGGCCGCGCGCCCTGGCAACCCGCGCGATCTGCAGGTCGGCGGCGGCCGGACTGACCTCTGGATCGAGTCCGCTGCCCGAGGTGGTGACGAGATCGATCGGCACCGTGGTCGTGCCGGGGTTCTTTTCGGTGAGTTTCCGCACGCGCGCGGAGACCGCCGCGATCAGGGCCTTGTTGGTCGGCCCGAGGTTGGATCCGCCCGAGGCGGTCGCGTCGTAACCGGCGGCGCCAGCGGCCGAGGGCCGGCCGTGGAAATAGCGCGATGCGGAGAAATTCTGTCCGATCAGCGCCGAGCCGACGATTGCGCCGTGGCGTTCGATGAGGCTGCCGTGGGCCTGCGCGGGAAAGATCAGCGCGCCGAGGCCGGTGATCGCGAGCGGATAGGCGATGCCGGTCAGCACCGTGAGTACGATGGTCATGCGAAGGGCGATTAACAGGCGCATCGGGACAGTTCTCCTTGAGCGATCACGCGAGGTGCAGACTGGCGACGACCAGGTCTATCGCCTTGATGCCGATGAACGGGATGATGACGCCGCCGAGGCCGTAAATCAGCAGGTTGCGCGTGAGGATGGCGGCGGCGCCGAGCGGGCGATATTTGACTCCGCGCAGCGCGAGCGGAATCAGGGCGACGATGATCAGGGCGTTGAAGATGACCGCCGACAGGATCGCGCTTTGCGGCGTCGCCAGATGCATGATGTTGAGCGCGCGCAAATCCGGGTAGCCGATCACGAACATCGCGGGCAGGATGGCGAAGTACTTGGCGACGTCGTTGGCGATCGAGAAGGTGGTCAGCGCGCCGCGCGTAATCAGCAATTGCTTGCCGATTTCGACCACCTCCATGATCTTGGTCGGGTTGGAATCGAGATCGACCATGTTGCCGGCCTCGCGCGCGGCCTGGGTGCCGGCGTTCATCGCGATGCCGACGTCGGCCTGCGCCAGGGCCGGCGCGTCGTTGGTGCCGTCACCGATCATCGCGACCAGTTTGCCGTCGGCCTGTTCCTCGCGAATCAGGCGCAGCTTGGTCTCGGGGGTGGCCTCGGCGAGGAAGTCATCGACGCCCGATTCCTTGGCGATCGCCGCCGCGGTCAGCGGATTGTCGCCGGTGATCATCACCGTGCGCAGGCCCATCGCGCGCAGCCGCTCGAAGCGCTCGCGGATGCCCTCCTTGACGATATCCTTAAGATAGATGACGCCGAGCACGCGCGCGTTGTCGGCGACGACCAGCGGCGTGCCGCCGCTCTTGGCGATGCGCTCCGCAATGGCGGCGAGGTCGTCCGGGATGCGGCCGCCGTGTTCCTGGACAAACTGGACCACCTGCTCAGTCGCGCCCTTGCGCACGCGATGGCTTTCGTAATCGACGCCGCTCATGCGGGTATGCGCGGAAAACGGAATGAACTGCGCGCCGTCACCGTCGGTGCCGAGGTCGCGCGCGCGCAGGCCGTAGGCGCGCTTGGCCAGCACGACGATCGAACGGCCCTCGGGGGTTTCGTCGGCGAGCGACGCGAATTGCGCCGCTTCGGCGAGTTCCTGCGGCATCACGCCGGTCACCGGGATGAACTCCTCGGCCATCCGGTTGCCGAGCGTGATCGTGCCGGTCTTGTCGAGCAGCAGAGTATCGACGTCGCCAGCGGCCTCGACCGCGCGGCCCGACATCGCGAGCACGTTGTGCTGCACCAGCCGGTCCATCCCGGCGATGCCAATAGCGGAGAGCAGTCCGCCAATCGTGGTCGGAATGAGGCATACGAGCAGCGCGACCAGCACCGGCAGCGAGAGTTTCGTGCCGCCGTAGAGCGCGAACGGATAGAGGCTCATGCAGACCAGCATGAAGATGATCGTCAGGCCGGCGAGCAGGATGTTGAGCGCGATTTCGTTGGGCGTCTTCTGGCGCGAGGCGCCTTCGACCAGACCGATCATGCGATCGAGAAAGGTCTCGCCGGGATTGGCCGTGATCCGCACCTTGATCCAGTCCGAGATGACGGTCGTGCCGCCGGTCACGGCGCTGCGATCGCCGCCGCTCTCGCGGATGACCGGGGCCGACTCGCCGGTGATCGCGGCCTCGTTGACCGCCGCGACGCCCGCGATAACCTCGCCGTCGCCCGGAATGACGTCACCCGCTTCGACCAGCACGACGTGGCCCTTGCGCAATTCCGTGGCCGGCACCAGCGTGACCGCGCCGTCTTCGCCGAGCAGTTTGGCGGCGGTCTCGGTGCGGGTCTTGCGCAGGTTGTCGGCCTGCGCCTTGCCGCGGCCTTCGGCCATCGCCTCGGCAAAGTTGGCGAAGCCGACCGTGAACCAGAGCCACAGCGCGATCTGGAGTTCGAAGCCGGCCAGCGCGCCGCGCCCGCCAATCACGTCACGCGCCAGGATCAGGGTGACGGCGAGCGCGGTCACTTCGACCACGAACATGACCGGATTGCGGGCCTGCACGCGGGGGTCGAACTTGCGCATCGAATCGCCCAGCGCGCCTTTGACGATCTTACTATCCCAGAGCGGAGTTGCCTTGCGATCGGACATATAATTGAATCCTGACCATGAATTCCAAGTAGCTATTCGAGTGACTATCGATGGCTATACTCGTTTAGTAGAGGCGGCCGTGGACCATCGCGAGATGCTCGACGACCGGTCCGAGCGCGTCGGCCGGGAAAAAGGTCAGCGCCGCGACGATCAGAATCACGCCGATCAGGAGAATCACGAAGACCGCGCCATTGGTGGGGAAAGTCCCCGCGCTGACCGGAACGGTGCGCTTGGCCGCCAGCGAACCGGCCAGGGCGAGCACCGGAACCTTCATCAGGAAGCGCCCGCAGAGCATCACGGCGGCCAGCGTGACGTTGTAAAAGGAGGTATTCGCGTTGAGGCCACCGAAGGCCGAGCCGTTGTTCCCGGCGGCCTCGGTGTATGCGTAGAGAATCTGCGTGAAGCCGTGCGGCCCGGGATTCGTGATGCCGGCGAGGCCCGCGCTGGTGACCAGTGCAATCGCGGCCGGCAGCAGGATCACGGTGGGAAAGATCAGGATAAAGAGCATCGCGAGCTTCATCTCGCGCCCCTCGATCTTTTTGCCCAGATACTCGGGCGTCCGCCCGACCATCAGGCCCGCGATGAAGACCGCCAGCACGGCCATCACGAGCATCCCGTAGAGGCCCGAGCCGGCGCCGCCGAAGATGATTTCGCCGATCTGGATATTCAGCAGCGGGATCATGCCGCCGAGCGGCGTGAAGCTGTCGATCATCGCGTTGACCGCGCCGCACGAGGTGTCGGTCGTGATGGTGTCCCACAGGGCGGAGTCGACGATGCCGAAGCGGACCTCCTTGCCCTCCATGTTGCCGCCGCTTTGCATGGCGCTGGCCTGTTCGCTGGCGCCGGCGGCGGCGAGCATCGGATTGCCGCGCTGTTCGCTCCAGGTGGTGATCGCGGCGCCGGCCAAAAACAGGATGACCATCGCGCCGTAGAGCGCCCAGCCCTGGCGCCGGTCGCCGACCATCTGGCCGAAGGTATGCGTCAGCGCCGCGCCGATGGCGAGAATCGCGATCATCTCGAGCAGGTTGGCGAACGGCGTGGGATTCTCATAAGGATGCGCCGAGTTGGCGTTGAAGAAGCCGCCGCCGTTGGTGCCGAGCTCCTTGATCGCCTCCTGCGAGGCGACCGGCCCTTGCGCGATCACCTGGGCCGCGCCCTCGACCGTTTTGACTTGTGTGTAGGGCGAGAAATTCTGCGGCACGCCCTGCCAGATGAGGGCCAGGGCGAGAATCGCGCTGAGCGGCAGCAGGACCCATAGCGTCGCGCGCACCAGGTCGAACCAGAAATTGCCGATGGTCTTCATCCCGCGCCGCGCGAAGCCGCGAATCACCGCGATGGCGACGGCGATGCCGGCCGCCGCCGAGACGAAATTGTGAAACGCCAGACCGGCCATCTGGGTGAAATAACTCATCGTCGTTTCGCCGGCGTAGGCCTGCCAGTTGGTATTGGTGGTAAAGCTCGCGGCGGTGTTGAAGGCGAGGTCGGGCGCCACCGCGCCGAGGCCCTGCGGATTGAGTGGCAGCCAGCCCTGCAGGCGCTCCATGGCGTAGAGCACGAGCATCCCGACCGCGCTGAACAGCAGCATCGCGATTGCGTACTCGACCCAGGTCTGATCGCTTTCCGGATGGACTCCGGCGAGGCGATAGATCAATCGCTCGAGTGGCTTGAGAAGCGGATCGGCGAAGGTCGGCTCACCGGCAAAGACGCGGGCCATGTAAAGGCCGAGCGGCACGCTGATCGCCGTAACGATCAGCGTGAACAGACCGATCTGGACTAAGGCGTTCGACAACACGCGGATGCTCCTGAAAGGCGCGCGGTCCTAGAATTTTTCCGGACGCAGCATGGCGTAGACCAGATAGGCGAGCAGTCCGACCGCCACGACCGATCCGAGGATGAGATCGGCGGGCGTCATAGGAGTTCGCACCCGCGCACATAGGCGAGCGCGATTCCGAAGAAAACACCGGTTGCCAGAATGAAGCTCAGGTCAAGCATGAGCATGATCAGAGCAGCAAACATGCCGTGACCAGGAAGGGCCGAAACGGGCCGCTTTTATCCAGACTTTGCGGGCAACAATGCACAACGCGCGATCGGCGCCGATGCAAAATGAAATATCGCGTTTGGCACGAACGCCGTTTCCGGCGGACGGAAGGCGGGCCGCCCCGGCGGGCGCGAGGGGATCGCCAGGGAAACTTCGCGCGAGTCAGGTGGTCATTCTAAACGGAGGCCGCGACGGTAAGAATTTTGGGATTCTTCGCCGGGCTCAGAATGACAAAACACGCAGGTGTGCAGAGGTTCCCTAGTCGCGCACTTCCAGGCCCATCCGGCGCGCGATTATCACCTTCATGATCTCGTTGGTGCCGGCGTAGATCGACTGGACCGCCGCGTCGGCGTAATCCATCGCCACCGGATATTCGAGCATGAAGCCGTAGCCGCCATGCAGTTGCAGGCATTCGCTGGCGACCCGCTTCAAGAGGTCCGTGACCCACCATTTCGCCATGCTGACTTCGGTCACCACCTCGTCGCCGCGCACGTGGGCGACCAGCAGGCGATCGACGAAGGCCTGGCCGATCTCGACCTCGGTCGCCATCTCGGCAAGCTTGAATTGGGTATTCTGGAACGAGGCGATTGGCTTGCCGAAGGCGCGCCGTCCCTTGGTGTATTCGACCGTGTCGTCGAGGCATCGGCGGGCGCTGGTCAGGGCGCCGACCGCGGTGACCAGCCGCTCCTGCTGGAGCTTCTCCATCAGCATCTTGAAGCCGCCGCCTTCGGCCCCGAGCAGATTGGTGACCGGCACGCGGCAGTCCTCGAAGAACAGCTCGCTGGTGTCCTGGCCCTTGAAGCCGAGTTTGTCGAGCTTGCGCCCGCGCACGAAGCCGGGGGCGTCCGCCTCGACCAGGATCAGGCTGACGCCGCGATGGGCCGGCTGAGCCTTGGGGTCGGTCTTGGCGACGACCACGATCAGGTCGGCGATCTGGCCGTTGGAGATGAACATCTTGGCGCCATTGATGACGTAGGTGTCGCCGTCGCGGCGCGCCGTGGTCTGCACCGCGGCGAGGTCGGAGCCGGTGCCCGGCTCGGTCATCGCGATCGCCAGGATGGTCTCGCCGGAGATCGCGCGGGTCAGATGGCGGCGTTTTTGGGCCTCCGTGCCGAAGCTCGAGAGGTAGGGGATGATGATGTCCGAATGGAGTCCCATCATGAGGCCGTGGGCGCGCGCGCGGGCCAGTTCCTCGACGACGATCGCGTCGTAGAGAAAGTCGCCGCCGGCGCCGCCGTACTCGGCGGGCGCGTTGGCGCCGAGAAAGCCGGCCGCGCCCATTTTGCGCCAGCTTTCACGGTCGCTCATGCCGGCGCGGTTCCAGCCGTCGATTTTTGGCACCAGCTCGTTTTCGACAAAGCGGCGCACTTGCGCCCGAAACATCTCGTGCTCTTCGCTGAAGATTTCTCGCCGCATGCGCCTATGCTCCTCGAATCGAGGGGAAATCCTTGCACGTCCGCGCCACGGTTCCAAACGATGGCGCAGGGGCGGCGCACGCCCCGGGCGGTTGCTTTTCAGGCCTGCGCTCGACTACCACGGAGGCAATGCCAATCCGCGCGGTGAACCATCCATGAAGGCGATTTTATTCGACCGGCTCGGCGGTCCCGAAGTGATGTATCCGGGCGAGGTGCCCAAGCCCGCGCTGCGTCCCGGCGGCGTGCTGGTGCACAACCGCGTGATCGCGGTGAACTTTGCCGATACGTTCTTCACGCGCGGCGAATATATCGTGCGGCCGGTCTTTCCCGATATCCCCGGGATGGAGTCCGCGGGCGTGATCGACGCGGTCGCGCCCGACGTGACCGACTTGAAGCCCGGCATGCGCGTCGCATGCATCGGGATGGGCACCTACGCCGAGTACACGCTGATCGGCCGTTCGCGCGTGATTCCGCTGCCCGACTTCATGAGTTTCGAGCAGGGTGCCGCGCTGCCGATCGCGATGCTCACGGCGTGGCACATGCTCAACACGCTGCATACCGTGCGACCCGGCGATAACGTGCTGGTCCATTCAGCGGCCGGCGCGGTGGGGATCGCGGCGGTGCAGATTGCCAAGGCGGCCGGCGCGCGCGTGATCGGCACGGTCTCGAGCGCCGAGAAGGCGGCGATCGCGCGCCAGTACGGCGCCGACGAGGTAATCGATTACGAGACGCAGGATTTTGCCGCGGAGGCCAAACGCCTTACCGGTGGGCGCGGCGTCGATCTGATTCTGGACGCGGTCGGCAAACCGACCTTCGCCCGGGGACTCACCTGTCTGGCGCCGTTCGGCCATCTGATCCTGTTCGGACGGGCGGGCGGCGCACCCGGTCCGATCGATCCGATGAAGCTGTTCGAGCGCTCTCTCAGGGTCAGCGGCTTCGTGCTGCCGCACATCTACAGTAACCGCGAGCTGATGCGCCGCGGACTCGACGACGCCTTTCGCTTGATTCGCGAGGGTCGCCTCACGGTGCCGATCGGCGGGACCTATCCGCTCGCCGAGGCCGCCGCGGCCCATCGCCACGTGATGTCGCGCAGTTCGATCGGCAAGCTGATCCTGATGCCGTAGCGCACCGTCCGGCATCTTTTGCGCGCGCCGTTGGTCAAACCGCAAATTGCTAACGCGCGCGCGCAGGTTGACGATTGTAATAAGCCCTGCTTTATGGCGCGCGGCGTGCGGCACAACCTTTGCTGCGGTACATCTAACCGGTCTCCCAGCGGCTAGAGATAAGCGAGGATAAGGTTAGATGTATGGTCGCCCGACTGCGCTGCAACGACGTGTGGCAGAACTGAAACCCAAACACGGATATGCATCCTGCGCTGGGACACCCTGGGCCCGAAAATGGTCAAGGAGCGAATCAGGGCAGGTTCTGTTACTCGCAATGTTTGCAATGGTCGTGCTCATCGGGTTTGTGGCCCTGGCGACCGATGTGGGTCTGCTGTGGAGCGAGCGGCGGCACATGCAGACGGCTGCGGATGCGGCCGCGGTCGCCGCGGCGACCGCGCTCAGGAACAGCCAGAGTACGGCGCCCGCCGCGGACAACGTGGCGGCGCTTAACGGCTTCACCAACGGCGGCAGCGGCGTAACGATCACGGTTAATAACCCGCCCTCGAGCGGCCTGTACGCCGGCAATTCGCAATACGTCGAGGTGATAATTGCGCAGCCCGAGCCCACCTACTTCCTGCGCGCGCTCGGCTACAATTCGATGAACGTCAGCACCCGGGCGGTGAGCGGCGCGATGAATGCGGCCGGCTGTATCTACGCGCTGGATCCCTCGGCGGCGAAATCACTGTCCGCCAGCAACGGGATCAATGTCAGCTCCTCGTGCGGAATAATCGTCGATTCGGCGAGTACCGACGCGTTCGATGTTTCCGGTGGCGCGATTATCAAGACGACGGAAGTGGGAATCGTCGGCGACGCCAATTTGAACAATGGCGGCGCGGTTCAGCATCTCTCAGGCGGATCGCTCGCGCCGACTCAGAATATCGCGCCGGTTCCCGATCCGCTCGCCCAAATCAACGCGCCTGCCGTCGGCAAATGTACATACAGCGGAACCCAATACTACAATTCGTACACTGCGCAACAATCGCCGCCATATAGCGGCAAGTACGTGATCAATCCAGGCACCTACTGCGGCGGGATCAGCGCGAGCAACGGTACCTCCGTCACGTTCAATTCCGGAACGTACATTATGGCGGGCGGCGGGCTGTCGCTCCAAAACGGTGGCGGCGCGGCGACCGGCAGCAACGTCACTTTCTATTTTACGACCGGCGCCAAAGCCGGCTACTCGGGGGCAAACAGCGGCTATGGCGGCGCCAATATCGCCAACGGGATCACGGTCAATTTTTCCGCTCCGGCGACCGGCGGGACCGATTCGCTGGAGGGCATTCTGTTTTTCCAAGATCGCGGCGTAGCGGTTGGATCGGCAGCGAGTTATTTCGCCGGGGGCGCCAACATGACATTGAACGGCGCACTCTACTTTTCGACTACCCAGCTCAATTACAGCAACGGGATAAACGCGGCGTACACAATCCTGGTCGCGGACACGCTGGTCTTTACTGGCGGAGCGACGATGAACAACAATTATTCTTCACTTGCGGACGGGTCGCCGATCAGATCGAGTGTGCTCTATGAGTAAGTGTGAATTATGAGCATCGGTGGCAAGGGAGCTTTCGGAGGATTCTTCCGGCGCGGCTTTCCCGCAAGGGGCCAAAGCGCAGTCGAGCTGGCGGTCGCCATACCCGTGCTGGTATTTTTGCTGCTCGCGGGGAGTGATTTTGGCCGGATTTTTTATACCAGCATCGAAGTGAACAACGCGGCGCGCGCGGGCGCCCAGTATGGCTCGCAAACCGTCATCACCGCGGCCGATTCAAAAGGGATGCAAGCAGCCGCGGCTAAGGATGCATCAAATATCAGCAATCTAAGCGCGACCGCGACGCAGTGCACCTGCGAGTCGTCAACCTCCGTGGCGGCCTGCCCGACAAGCTATTGTACGAACGACCCGCAAGCGACTTTCGTCGAGGTTGACACCCAGGCGGTCTTTAATACGCTGGTGACCTATCCCGGCATCCCATCTTCGACCACAGTGTCGGGCAAAGCGATCATGCAGGTTGCGCAGTAATGACAGCGCGCACTGTATTGCTCAGCCGAAAACGGCATGCGGCCGGCCAGGCGATGGTTGAATTCGCCATGGTGGCATCGCTCTTTCTCTTGCTGCTGTTCGGCATCATCGAGATGGCGCTGGCCGCTTACAACTATAATACGGTCTGCGCGGCGGCCCGCGAGGCGGTACGCTATGCGATTGTACATTCACCCACCGGGCCCAATCCCGCCACCACCTCGCAGATTCAGCAGGTGGTGTACAATTACGCCGTTGATCTGAATCCGAAGCAGCTAACCGTCAACGTAACCTGGCCCGCGGACGCCAATCTTCCCTCGCAGCAGGATGCGGAGGTTCAGGTCTCCTACCAATACCAGTTACAGGTACCTTTCCATTCGCCGGTCACCCTGACCCTTGCCAGCACCTCGCAAATGCTGGTTTCGCAATAATGCGGTGAGCAAGCCCGGCCAGTCGGCTAGGGAAGCTCTGCACAAGGCTTACTCGGTCATTTTGAGCGCAGCGAAGAATCCCGATCCGTGCGGAGTCTTCGTCAAGTTATTTGCGGGACGCCACACTAGCTGATCCTGATGCCGCGCGCCGCACGGCGCCTTTTGCGCGCGCCGCAGACTTGAGCGGCGCGACGCTATCGCGCCGCGCCGCCGGAAACCACCGCGTGCCGCGCGATTATTTGCCGCGCACGCCGATCGCACCCGAGCCGCGCAACTTCTCCAGGTCCGAAGCACTGAAGCCCCAATCGCGCAGCGCCTCCTCGGTATGCTCACCCGGCTTGGCGGCCGGCCGCTGAATCGCGCTCGGCGTGCGGCTGAAGCGCGGCGCCGGCCCCGGCTGCTTCACGCCGCCGACCTCGACGAAGGTCCCGCGATGCTGGTTGTGCGGATGGTTCGGGGCTTCGGCCATGCTCAGCACCGGGGCGAAGCAGACTTCGCTGCCCTCCATGATGCGGCACCATTCGTCGCGCGTCTTGGTCTTGAAGATCGCCTTGATCTTTTCCTTGAGCGCGGGCCATGCCGAGCGATCCATCTGGCGCGGCATCTCCTGCCCCTCGAGACCGGTCAGGCGCAGCAGCTCGGCGTAGAATTTTGGCTCGATCGAGCCGATCGCCACGTACTCGCCCTCTTTGGTCTCGTACACGTCGTAGAAATGCGCGCCGGTGTCGAGGATGTTCTCACCGCGCTGGTCGGTCCACATCCCGGACGCATGCATGCCGTAGATGGCCGTCAGCAGCGAGGCCGCCCCGTCGACCATCGCGGTGTCGACCACCTGGCCCTTGCCGGATTTCTGGGTCTCGAGCAGCGCCGCGACCACGCCGAGCGCGAGGTACAGGCCACCGCCGCCGAAATCGCCGACCAGGTTGAGCGGCGGCATTGGCGCCTCCCCGCGGCGGCCGATCGAGCCGAGCACGCCGCTCAGCGCAATATAGTTGATGTCATGGCCGGCGGCGTGGGCCAGCGGTCCCTCCTGGCCCCATCCGGTCATGCGGCCGTAGACCAGTTTCGCGTTGCGCTTGAGGCATTCGTCGGGTCCGAGACCGAGCCGCTCCATCACGCCGGGGCGAAAGCCCTCGAGCAGCGCGTCGGCCTGCTCGACCAGCTTCAGCGCGGTGGCGCGCCCTTCGGGCCGCTTGAGGTCAATCGCGACCGAGCGGCGGCCGCGGCCCAGCAGGTTAAACTTACTGTCCATCGAGATGCCCAGGTTGGCGTCCTCGGCGCGGTCCAGGCGCAGGACCTCGGCACCCATGTCGGCCAGCAGCATCGCGCACATCGGCGCCGGACCGATGCCGGCGAATTCGACAATTTTGAAACCGGACAGTGTTCCCATGATTCAGGCCTCCCGAATGATGCTCTGAAACTAGAACGGGCGGTCGCGGAAGTACAGACCGGCGAACGGCGCGCGACGATGCGCGTGATGGGGCGGAACCGGGCGTCGTACACCGCGGACGACGCCAACCGGCTGACGGACGGAGGATTGCGACCGCTGGCAGCCGGGCGGCGGTGACGCTGCCGGCGGTCCTGAGCAGCGCCGGCTACCATGGCGACAATGAGCAGACCGCGCTCGGTTCCGCGACGCTTGCGCACGATGGTTTTGTGTGGCGGATGAGCAAGACCGGGGCACGCCCCTGCTAGATTCCCACAATCGCGATTATCCAGATGATCTTGCATCCCAGGTGCAGCAATTGATCGGCGTCGAAGCCGTAGAGCTTTTCGCACTTGCCGAAGTCGATTAGCCAGTGGGCGATAGACTCGCAGACGCCGAGCCCGGCCGATCCCGTCACGATACCGACCACGCCGCCATGGATCAGGGCGTGCGCCGATAGCCAGTAGTACCAGCGCGGTTCCTCCGGCGCGCCCACATAATAGCGGCTCTTGCCGCGCGCCATCTCGCCGGACTGGAGCACGAAGTCGGCCAGCGCGTGGCCGACCACCAGCCACCATAAAAGATGTATCGCGCCATGGGTCATCAACGAATGACTACTCGGCGAACTTCCAGGTATTGGCGGCGGTGCCGCTGATGCGCCAGCGCGGCATCACGATTTTCGGATCGTTGGTTTCTTCGTATTCCACCGCGCAGGGCAGGCCGATTGCGACTTCGGCTTCATCGTTAAGCATCACGCCGGCCACCCGCGTAACGCTGCCGTCGGCTTCCTTGCAATCGTCGAGTTCGATGATTGCAACGACGTACGGCACCGCGCCGATAAAGGCGCCGACAATCGGCTGCACCACGACCACGTAGCTGTGCAGCACGCCCTTGCCGACGGTCTCGAACCAGCCGATATCCATCGAGGTGCAGCGCGCGCAGGCCGGGAAGATCGGCGGAAACCATTTGTGGCCGCACGCGTTGCATTGCCGCACCAGATATTTACGCTGTTTGGCGCCCGCCCACCATCCGACGGTGTCGTAGTCGGGCAGGATGCGCAGCTTGGAATAGTCAATTGGTCCGGGCATCTGGGTAATCCTCTAAGATCGATCAATCAGAGACCTCCGCACAAGGACCATTCCGTCATTCTGAGCGGAGCGAAGAATCCCGGGATTCTTCACTTCGCGGACTCCGTTCAGAATGACGACCTGACTTGCGCAGAACTTCCTTTGCCATCATATAGCCAGTCGACACCAGGCAATGTATTCTCAGGCCGCCATGCCGCGCAGGATGAGGCAGCTTGCCATGTTTTCCCAGCCCCAGCCCATCCCGCAGCAGATATCCGCCTGCTTGAGCTGGCGGCATCCGGCGGCGCGATCGTAGCTATGCTTGCCCTCGGCCCATCCGGGGCACGCGTCGTCGGCGCGATGGCGCAACTGGCGCACGTTCTCGATCACCATCTGCACGCCGTGCGTATAGCCTTCCGAGAGATGCCCGCCCGAGAGATTGCTCGGCAGCTCGCGATCGATCCGCAGCCGCCCGCCCTTGACGAATTCGCCCGCCTCGCCCTTGCCGCAGAAGGCGTTGGCCTCGAGCTGAATCAGGGTCGTGAAGGTAAAGGCGTCGTAACACGAGACGAAATCGATATCCTTGTGAGTAATCCCGGCCATGCCAAAAGCGCGCTTCCAGCCGTAATTGCCCGCGACGTAATGCAGCTCCTCGCGCGAGTAGTTCCATTGCGGACTGTCGGTCAGCGTGCGCGCGTAGCCACCCATGATAAAGACCGGCGGATGCCGCAGGTCGTAGGCGCGCTCGCGCGAGGTCACGATGATCGCGACCGACACGTCGGTCTCCTGGCAGCAGTCGAGCAGGCGCAGCGGCTTGACGATCCAGCGCGATCGCTGATGGTCCTCGATCGTAATGGGGCTCCGATGGCGCGCCTTGGGATTGAGGCTTGCGTGGTAGCGATGGGCGACGGCAATTTCGGCAAACGCGCGCGTCGTGCAGCCGGTGTCGCGCAGGTAGCGCATCGCACTCATGCCGAAGCGCTGCGCCGGCGTGGTCCAGCCCCAGCCGATGTTGAACTGGCCGTCGCCTTCCGCGAGCGCGACCGGAATCGGCCCGCCCGGCGTCTGCCCGCCCATCCGCCGTCCCGATCGGCCGTTCATCGAGCGGAAGATCACCATGGTCTTGCAGTAGCCCGCTTCGATAAGTCCGATCGCGTTGGCGACCAGCGCCTCGCCGCTCGAGCCGCCGCCGAAAATATCCACAGCGTAATTGAGCCGCATGCCAAGCGCCGTCGCGACGTGCGGCGAGGTTGTCGAGTCGCCGATCGAGTAGCTGGTCATGCCGTCGACGTCACGGGCCTCGAGGCCCGCATCGGCCAGCGCCTTGCGCACCGCCTCGCAGGCCATCGAGAGCGTGGTGCGATTCGACGGCCGCATATGCGGCGTCTCGCCGACGCCGACGATGCAGTATTTGTCCGTTAGTGCTCCCATCGGTACCTCCCGGGTGGGCGTTACGGGCCAAGGCTTAGCCCGCTTCGCGCGAGAGGGTCAAGGATCGCGAGACGATCGCGGATTTCGCCGGGCGCATACCCGCCGCGCGCGATTGCGCGGGGCACCGATACGTCGCGCGCCGTCCGTGCGTTGGCGCGTCAGCCGCGCGCGCGATCGATCAATTCGCGGGCGGCGCGCAAAAACTTGTCGCTGGTCTCGCTCCCGCCGAGCATCCGCGCGATCTCGGCGCCGCGATCGTCGGGGGCGAGCACCGCCACGCGGCTGCGGGTGGCGCCGCGCCGCTCTTCCTTTTCAACCGCGTAATGGCCGTCGGCGAACGCCGCGATCTGCGCGAGATGAGTGACGCAGAGGATCTGGTGGAAGCGGGCGAGTTGTTTGAGCTTGCGTCCGACAATTTCGCCGACCGCGCCGCCGATCCCCGCGTCGACCTCGTCGAAGATCATCGTCGCGACGCCGCGCCGCTCGGCGCCCAGGCGCTTGAGCGCGAGCATCACGCGCGACAGCTCGCCGCCCGACGCGATCCGTCCCAGCGGCAGCGGCGGCTGCCCGAGGTTCGGCGACAGGTGGAACTCGACCGTGTCGAAGCCGGTCGGTCCGAGCGCGGTGCCCTGATGGATCAGGGCGCCGGCGTCGCTCGCCACGCGCCCCAGCCGCGCCTCGAAGACCGCGCTGCGCATCCCGAGCGTCTTGAGCTCGGCCTCCATCCGGCGCTTGAGTTCGGCGGCGTCGCGGGCGCGGCGCGCGCTCAGCCGGCCGGCTTGCGCCAGCAGATCGTCGAGCGCGCCGGCCAGTTCGGCCTCCGCGCCAGCGCGATTTTGCGCGACCGCTTCGAGCTCAGCAATCTCGGCGCGCGATCGATCGAGCGTCTCGAGCGCGGCGGCGATCGTGCCGCCGTACTTGCGTTTGAGCTGTGCCAGCTCCTGCACCCGACGCTCGATCTGATCGAGCCGCGCGGGGTCGGCCTCGAGCCGCGCCGCGTACGCGCCGAGCGTGCGCGCCGCCTCTTCGAGGTTGGCCCGCGCCGCCGCGATCAGCTCGAGCGGCTCGCCCAGCTTGGGGTCGATCGCCGCCGCCTCGGCCAGCCGCGCCGCCGCCCGCGCGATCGCGTCGACCGCCGCGCCCTCGCCGCCGTACAGCGCCTGCTCGGCTTCGCCCGCCGCTTCGGCCAGCCGCGTCGCGTTGGCCAGCACCGTGCGTTCGGCCGCGAGCGCGTCGTCTTCGCCCAGCGTAAGTTCCGCGCGCTCGAGTTCGGCCATGCGAAAGCGCGCGAGATCGAGCAGTTCGGCGCGTTCGTGTTCGCGCCGCTCGAGCTCGACCAGCCGTGCGCGAAGCTCGCCCGCCCGATCGTAGCCCGTGCGATAGCGCGCGAGTTCGGCCTCGAGCGCAGCATGCTGGTCGAGAATCTGCTGATGGTTTTCGCGCAGCAGCAGGGTCTGCTGCTCGTGCTGGCCGTAGATCTGGACCAGCGCACCGCCCAGGCGCCCGAGCGCGCTCACCGTGGCGATTGCGTCATTGATTGTCACGCGGGCGCGCCCGCCCTCGGCGATCACCCGGCGCACCAGCAGCTCGCGCGGATTGTCCTCGCCGATCCATTGCGCGGCCTCGGGCGGCGGCGCTTCACCCTCGAGCTCGAAGACTCCTTCGACCACCGCCTCTTTGGCGCCCGCGCGCACCATATCGGGTGCGGCGCGCCCGCCCAGCAGCAGGCCGAGCGCCGTCATGATGATCGTCTTGCCGGCCCCGGTCTCGCCGGTCAGCACGTTGAGTCCCGGACCAAAGCTCAGCGCGGCCTCTTCGATCACGGCGAAGTTGCGGATGCGCAGTTCGGTGAGCATCCTGGCGCCCGCCCGTCAGCCCCAATGCAGCTTGTCGCGCCAGATCTCGAAGTACGGATGGGTCGAGCGGACCAGCGCGACCGCGTAGGCGCCGCGCCGCACGCGAATCAGGTCGGTCGGACCGAGCGGCGCCGACTCTTGCCCGTCGCAGGTCAGCATCGCGCCCTGATCGTCGACCTTCACCCGCATCTCGAGCTCGAACGTGTCGGGCAGCACCACCGGCCGGTTGCTCAGCGTATGCGGACAGATGGGCGCGAGCACGATCACGCCGAGATTGGGAAACACGATCGGGCCCCCGGCGCTCAGCGCGTAGGCGGTCGACCCGGTCGGCGTCGCCACGATCAGGCCGTCGGCGCGGTAGGTGCAAAATGGCATATGGTCGGCGGTCACATGCACGTCGAGCATGCGGCCGACCGCGCGCTTGATGATCACCACGTCGTTGAGCGCAGCGTAATGTTCGTGCTGGCCGCCGGCCGCCGCGTCGCGTTCGACGCTCGCCTCGAGCATGATCCGCCGGTCGACTTCGTAGTCGCCCGCCGCCACCCGCGCCAGCGTCGCCATCGCCTCCTCGGTCGGCGCTTCGGTCAGGAAGCCAAGCGTGCCGAGATTGATACCTAAAATCGGGGTTTCGCGTTTGCCGATTTGGCGCGCCGCGCCGAGCATCGTGCCGTCGCCGCCGAGCACGACGATCAGGTCGGCGCGATTGATAATGTCGGTATCCGCGGCTGCGACGGCGCCGATTTGCGTGGCGATCTCCGGGCTGGCAAACGCCGTCAGCCCTTCCGCTTTCATCCAGGCGCACAACTGCGACGCTACCGCCATCGCATTGGCGGGGCGGTCCTGCCTCACCACCAGGCCCACCGATCGAATAGAATCCTTCGCCGCCACCGCGCTCTGGAACTATCATGCGCCCCGGCGGCGGGCAACGCATCCCCTGGCCGCGCGCCGCCGTCCGGGCCGTCCTGGCGCCATCGCGCCACCCTGGGCTAGCGCTTTACGGGGTCGGCCAGCCGTTCGGCCAAGCCGCCGGCGAACAGATCGGTCAGCGCCGCGCGGGTGGCCGGCGCCGATCCGGCGGCGTCATCGCGCATCGCGATAACGCAAAGTTCATCGATCAGGCGGCGCAGTGACGTAGCGTCGTCAACGTCGTACCACGGCGGCATCGCCGCGACCTCGAGGCCAAGTTCGGTGGCGCGTTCGAGGGTCTGAGCGAAGACCGCGGCGGTGCTCCAGGCGATCTCCTCGAACAGCCGCCGATAGCTCCGCTTGAGGCCGATCAGGCAGTAGCCGCCGTCGTCGGCGCCGCCGATCACGACGCGATCGCCCGCGCGATCGAGCGCCGCGATCGCCCCGGCGATCGTCGCCGCGGGAATCGTCGGGCTGTCCGAGTTCATCAGCGTGACCGACGCGTAGCCTGCGCCGAGCAGATCCTCGGCCGCATGGATCAGCCGCTCGGTCAGCCCGTCGCCGTGCTGTGCGAAGAGCGTGAAGTCCGCCGGTAGCAGGCCCGCAAACGCCGCCTCCGCGCCCGCCGGCGTGTAGGCGATAAAGCCTGCGACGCCGATTTCGGCGCCATCCGCGTTGGCCGCGGCGATCGTCCGCGCCGCGCCGATCGTCGCGCAAAGATCCCGCAGAAAGGCGCGGTTGAGGGCGGCCGCCTCGGCGAACGTCAATGGTGGCACCAGCCGGCTCTTGACGGCGCCGGCGATCGGCGCCTTCGCCATGATCGCGACTGCGTGCATGCGCCGCGTCGATCTATCTGTATGTAACATTTCGTGTCTGATTGTACTTTATCATGGGCCGCCCGTCATGCCCGATCGGTGTCAGCTCACGGGCTGCCCGCAGGAGTCGCCACCGTAGTGCCTCTGCCCGTGATGCTCATCGAATCGCCAGGGTCAGGCGGCGGCTGATCGGGCGGCAACTGCTCGACCGGGACCGGCGAAGTATCCGGCGTGGGCGTGGCGGTCGGTGTGGGCGTCGGTGTTGCAGTTGCGGTGGGCGTCGGTGTCGCCGTAGGCGTAGGAGTCGGTGTCGCCGTAGGCGTCGCGGTGGGCGTTGGTGTCGCCGTAGGCGTAGGAGTCGGTGTCGCCGTAGGCGTAGGAGTCGGTGTCGCCGTAGGCGTCGCGGTGGGCGT
>DATLRA010000014.1:0-2949 GCA_035534935.1 Binataceae bacterium (SeqCode) | reverse complement strand
ATCGCGGGCAAGGGACATGAGGATTATCAGCTCGTCGCGGGGCGGCGGCTCGATTTCGATGACCGCGCGGTGGTGCGCGCGCTCGTAGCTGAGCGCGGGCACGTACGCGGTGCGTAGCGCGCAGCAGGGCGGGGGTTGCGGGTGGCGTCCTGAGGGAGGCCTTCGGTCGGAGGTGGTGGATGGGTGGTTGGGTGGCCGATCGAAGGCTTGCCTCAGGATTCCAGGCTGCGAAAAATGGCGCGACGAAAGATGGCGCGATCGGCACCGCTGCGACGAGGTCCGGCGTTCGGTGCCGGGCGGCTTGACGCCGCCCGGCACCGGCGCACACTCAAGCCGCGGCTGTCGCCGGGCGCAGCTTGCGTCCCGGCCGCCGCGGCCTGCACACTCGAAGACGGGTTTGCCCGATGCTGTACATCCTCCTGTTCCCGCTGCACGCGCACTATGTGGGCTTCAACGTCCTGCGCTACGAGACCTTCCGCTCCGTGCTGGCGGGGCTCGCCGCGCTGGCGTTGGCTCTGGCGGCGGGTCCGCGGCTGATCCAGCGTTTTCGCGCGGCGCACATCGGCCAGACCATTCGCGCCGAAGTTCCGCAAAGCCATCAGAAAAAGGCCGGCACGCCCACCATGGGCGGGCTGCTCATCCTCAGCACCGCGCTCATCGCCACCATCCTGTTCGCCAATCCCGCCAATCCGTACGTGTGGCTGGCGATCCTGGTCACGGTGGCCTTCGGCGCGATCGGCTTCACCGACGATCTGTTGAAACTGCGCCGCGGCAAGGGCCAGGGCCTAAGCGGCCCGCAGAAGCTCTTCTGGCAATTCGTCTGCGCCTTTATCGCCTCGTTCGTGCTGTTCGTGGTGCTGCGCTTCGACACCACGCTCACGGTTCCGTTCTTCAAGAACCTGCATCCGAGCCTTCCGCGATGGCTCTACGTGCTGTTCGCGATGTTCGTGATGGTGGCGTGTTCCAACGCGGTCAACGTGACCGACGGACTCGACGGCCTGGCGATCGGCCCGGTGATGACGGTCGCGTTCTGCTACTGGACCTTCACTTACGTCGCCGGAAATCTGAAATTCTCGGCCTACCTCGATATCCCGCACGTGGTGGGCGCGGGCGAACTCGCGATCTTCTGCGCCTCGCTGATCGCCGCGTCGCTGGGCTTCCTGTGGTACAACGCCTACCCGGCCTCGATGATGATGGGCGACGTCGGCGCGCTCGGCCTGGGCGGAGCGCTGGGCATCGTCGCCGTGCTCTCCAAGCAGGAACTGGTGCTGCCGATTGCGGGCGGCGTCTTCGTCATCGAGGCCGCTTCGGTTATCCTTCAACGCTACTACTACAAGGCCACGCATCGGCGCCTTTTCCGGATGGCGCCGCTGCATCATCACTTCGAACTTGGCGGATGGCCGGAGACCCAGGTGGTCGTGCGGTTCTGGATACTTTCGATCATCTGCGGGCTGGTCGCGCTCAGCACGCTCAAGTTGCGCTGAGGAAACAGGCACAAAGGATACGCCTGCTTTATTCGATGGACCTTGCGGGCAAACGCGTGATCGTGATCGGACTCGGGGTAAGCGGAATCGCCGCCGCGCGCTTGCTGGCGGCGTGCGGCGCGCGCCTGGTGATGACCGATCTGCGCCCCGATTTTCGTCCTGACCTTCACCCCGAAGCTGGCGCCGGGGTGGGCGGCGCCGCGATGCCGCCGGGCGAAATTCTTCTCGGCTCGGAAGACCCGGCCTGGCTCGACGGCGTCGACCTGGTGGTCGCGAGCCCCGGGGTTGCGCCCACCTCAAGCCTGCTGGTCGAAGCCGACCGCCGGCGAATCCCGGTGATTGGCGAGCTTGAGCTGGGCAGCCGGTTCGTCGCCGCGCCAATAGTCGCGGTCACCGGCACCAACGGCAAGAGCACGGTTACCACGCTCATCGGTGAAATTTTCAAGGCCGCGGGGCGGCGCGTCTTCGTCGGCGGCAATCTCGGCACGCCGCTGGTCGAGGCGGCCGGAGGCGAATTCGACGCGGTGGTGGCCGAGGTCTCGAGCTACCAGCTCGAGCGCACCGCGCATTTCAAACCGCATGTCGGGGTATATCTCAACCTCGCCGAGGACCATCTCGACCGCTACAAGGACCTCGACGAGTATGGCAGCGCCAAGGCGCGTCTGTTCCGCATGCAGGACCGCTACGACTGGGCGATTCTGAACCGCGACGATCCGCGGGTGTGGTTTTCGCGCACCAAACTTTCCGCGCAGGTGATGAGCTTCGGTCTGGGGCCGGCCGAGTTCACGCCCGCGATCGGCTACGACGGCGGCGATCTGATCTTCGACATTCGCAGCCGCCACGGGCGCATCAGTCTCAAGCGGCTGCGGCTTAAGGGCCGTCACAATCTCGCCAACGCGATGGCGGCGGCGGCCGCGGCGCTGGTATGCGGTATCGAGCCGCGCGCGATCGAGACGGCGCTGGCGGATTTCCCCGGCCTGGCGCATCGCATGGAATTCGTCGCCGAGCGCGCCGGCGTCACTTATATCGACGACTCCAAGGGAACCAACGTGGCCTCGGTGGTCGAGGCGCTCGCGGCGGTGCGCGCGCCGGTCATCCTGATTGCCGGCGGCATGGACAAGGGCGGCGACTACGCGCCGCTGCGCGAGCCGCTCGGCGAGAAGGTGCGGCTGCTGATTCTAATCGGAGCGGCGCGCGACGCGATGCGCGCGGCGCTCGACGGTGCAACCGGAATCGAACTCGTGCAGACGCTGGAGGAGGCGGTGCGGCGCGCGGCCGCGGCCGCGCGCCGCGGCGACACCGTGCTGCTCTCGCCGGCCTGCTCGAGTGTCGATCAGTTCAGGAACTATGCGGAGCGCGGGCGAATATTTCAGGAGCTGGTTCGGGCGCTTTGAATCGGTCGCCCGGCCCCAGCTCGACCCCTGGCTGTACCTGCCGGCGGCGGCGCTGGCGGTGCTGGGCCTGC
>DATLRA010000013.1:0-18725 GCA_035534935.1 Binataceae bacterium (SeqCode) | reverse complement strand
CCACGACGTCGGCATGGGCGCCGTCGCGCAGCGTGCCGCGATTCTTGAAGCCGGCCGCATGCGCCGGCAACGCCGAGAGCCGGTAGTGCGCCTCTTCGAGCGTGATCTTCTGCTCGTCGCGGACCAGCCAGCGCAGGAAGTCGGTGGTGAAGGCGCCGCCGGTGAAGAACTTGGTGTGCGCGCCGCCATCCGAAACGCCGGGGAAGGTGAACTGCGAGTTGTTGATGATCTCGGCCATGTAGTCGGCGTTCATGCCGCGGTTGGGTCCAAGGAACTCAGCCTTGAGATCGGTCGCGACGGCGAAGTCGAGCATCACTTCGATCGGATGCTTGCTCAGCTCCATCCCGATTTGGCCCAGGGACTTGCCGACGTACTTTTCGAGTGCCTCGTTGTTCTCGACCCACTGCACGATGAGGTGCTTGGGATGGCCGCCGACGCCGGCCTGGATCGCCTTGAAGTTGGCGTCACAATTGTCGTTGGCGTGGATGACCGCGCGCCGCAGCTCGGGATCGCGCATCTTGGCGAGCTTCTCTTCCTTGGTGCCGGTGGTCAGGAGGCGCCATTCGGGGAGCGTGTCGTAAAGGTTCCAATTTTCGAGCGAGAAAGCAAAACCGCTGCGCACCGTTCCACTCTGGCCGAAGATCTGACGGCCCTTTTCGCGGTTGCGCTCGACAAAGCGCATGCTGCGGCGATGGATCTCGGGATTGTTGCGGGTCGGGATGATCGCCTGCCACAGAATCGGGCGCTGCGCTTCGTCGGCCAGCGCCTCGACGAAGGTGAGGTCGCGGCGCGCATCGCCGGTGCCCTGGGTAATCTCCATGAAGCCTTCGTCACGCTTGCGCAGGACGCGCGCGAGGTTGAAGATGTCCTCGTCGCACATCGTGTCGGTGACCATCGGCGAGCCGTCATAGTCGGCCTGCACCGAGTTCGGGCCAAGCCGCTGAATCGAAAAGCCGCACAGGCCGGCGTCCATCCCTTCGTCCAGCAGACGCGCCATCTCGACGCGCTCTTTGTCCGTGGCCACGCGGGTCTTGGCGGCGTCCAGACCCATCACGTAGGTCATCAGCGAAGCGGTTGGCATGTACTGGATGCAGTTGATGCCTTTGGGCGCGCGATCGAGCGAATCGAGATACTGCGGAATGGTCTCCCAGTCCCAGTTCATGCCCGCTTTCATCGAAGCATAGGGAATCGCCTCGGTACGCGTCATCGTGAGCATCGAGCGATCGCGAAAATCCGGCTTGCAGGGGGCGAAGCCGAAACCGCAATTGCCGAGCACCAGCGAGGTCACGCCGTGCCATCCCGAGATCGTGCAGTAGGGATCCCAGCGAATCTGCGCATCGTAATGGGTGTGCAGATCGACGAAGCCGGGCGCGACTATATGACCATCGGCGTCGATGGTCTTTTTGGCGAAGCCCGGCGCGCGCCCGCCGAGTTGCACGACTTTGCCGTCTTTGATCCAGACGTCGCCATGATAGCGCGGAACGCGCGTCCCATCGACGATCGTGCCGCCTTTGATGTGGAGATCGTAATCAGCCATTGCGAGTTCCCTCCTCGATGGTAGAGACGTGGGCCGACCGTCCGGCCGTGCCCGGATTGATGTGTATATTCTGCATCAGCTATAGCATCGCCGCCGCGAAAGACAAGCTAATTCGACCCACCGGTGAGGAGAATCGCGGCGGCCGGCGCTGACCGCGCGCAGCGGTGCGGAGGGTTCAGCCCCTGGGCAGCCCGAGCACTCGTTCACCGATGATGTTGCGCTGGATTTCACTGGTGCCGCCGGCAATCGTGTGCTCGCGAGCGGCGATCATCCGATAGGCCCACCGGCCGCCTTCGATCGCGTCGCGCGAACCAGCTTCGAGCGTCGCGTAGGGGCCAAGCAATTCGATTGCGAACATCGCGACGCGCAAGTTGAGTTCGCTGGCAAACAATTTCCCGAACGAACTTGCGGGCCCCGGCGGCTGGCCGCGGATCTGCCCGGTTAGCGCGCGATAACGGCTCAGACGCAGGCATTGCGACTCGATTGCGAAGCTCGCCAGGCGCTGGCGCACCCATGGATGGCGATCGGCTGGGCGGCCGTCGAAAGTGATCGTGCGGACCAACCCAATCAGTTCGTTGATCGTCCGTTCGATCGGATGGCGCGTGCCGGCCGAGGTCCGCTGGAACATCATGGTGGCGATCGAGACCTGCCATCCGCGATTGATTTCGCCGACCAGGTTTTCGGCGGGTACTCGCACGTTGTCGAAAAAGACCTCGTTGAAGCCCGACTCGCCGGTGATTTTGACCAGCGGGCGTACCGTGACGCCGGGACTATTCATAGCGACCAGCAGATAGGAAATGCCCTTGTGCGGTGGCGCGTCAGGATCGGTCCGCACCAGCATCACCTGCCAATCGGCGCGATGGGCCAGGCTGGTCCAGAGCTTCTCGCCGTTGATGATGAACCAGTCGCCGTCCCGGACGGCGCGAGTACGCAAGGAGGCCAGGTCGGAGCCGGCGGCCGGTTCCGAATAGCCCTGGCACCAGATTTCGTCGCCGGTTAGCATCGCCGGCAGAAAGCGCTTTTTCTGTTGCTCCGTGCCCAGCAGCATCAGGGTTGGCCCGATGCGGTCGATCGCGAATTGATTGGCGCCGTAGAGCGGCAGACCCAGACGCAGAACCTCGTCCTGGTAAATCGATTGCTCGACGGGGCCGCCGCCGCCGCCACCCCACTTGGTCGGCCAATGCAACGCAAGGTAGCCGGCACGGTGCAGGCGCCGATGATATTCCAGCATCCGCGCCCACTGCGCGTCGTCGCCGGCGAACAGCAGGCTTTCGAGCGAACCGCCGAATCGATCTCGCATCGCCGGGAAAAGTTCGTCGGCGGTGCGTTCGAGCCAACCGCGCAGCATGTGGCGAAAGGCTTCCTGCTCGGCCGTGAAATTAAAATCCATTGCGACTCTGCGCGCCTGCGCCATGGTCCCGCCGCAATTGGCGCTTGACGGCGCGCCGAATCGCTCTCGCCGCACGCCGATGCGGATCGCGGGCCGGCGCGGCGCGGGCCTGCGTCGCCGTCGCCGTCAGACCAGGTGAAAGCGCGTGCCGCAAAGCTCAACCTGATCGACCTGACCGTGCTCATCGCGCCCCACGCGGCATCCGCGGGCCGTCGCGGCGGCGAGCAGCCGGTTGCGATCCGCCACCGCGATATCGATGCCAGCGAGGCCCTCGCCGCGATCGTCGCCAAGCCCGACGAAGCGCACCTCGGCGTTCTCCAGCGGCATCGCGAGGCGCCCCTTGGCGTCCTTGCGCAGCGCAATCTCCGCAATGGTGCTCCAGCGCTCGGCCAGCGCGCGCGGATCGGCCGCCTGCAATTCGACCGCGCGATAGGCCGTCACTATATCGAGGCGCCGCGCGGCGGTCCATTTGGCGCCGCCGGCCGGCGACCACGTTCCGGTCGGCTCGCCCTTGGCGTCCCAGTCGATCTCGAAGAACGCGCCGCCGGTGTCCGCCGGATGCAACTGCATCGCATGGAACGCCGGTGTCTCATGGTCGAGCACCAGCCGCACGCTGAGCGCGGCGGCGCGGGCCTTGCGCGCAAGCTGCGTCGCATGGCTGTCGCACTGGCAGATCACCATGTAGCCGCCGTCGCCCTTGCGCCGCTTCAGGTAGCGCCCGGCGGCGGTGTTGTCCTTGGTCGGCGCGACGACTTCGATAAAATTGTCGCCCACCGGCATCAGCGAATTCTCCAGCCCGAAGACCGCGACCTCGGGATCCTTGAAACAGATCTCGAGGCCCAGCACCGCTTTGAAGTCCTCGATTACGGGAGCGAGCTTTTCGGCGACAAGACAGATCTGGCGAAGGCGAACCGACATTACATCCTCCTGGATATTCCGCGCGCCCATACGCGGCGCGCATAGCCTGGATATTCCGCGCAGCCGGACGCGGTGCGCGCTTGCGGATTGCCGCAAGCGCGCCGGTTGGCGAGCGCGCATGCGGCTGCATGACTCCGATGGACGAAGAATAATCGCAGTCGGGGGTCGCGCGCCAGCGCTACGTATGTGCGCGCCGCGATGGCAGCCCGCGCGCTTGCGCCCGATCGTGGCCGCGCGGCGATCGCAGCCGTTGCGATGTGCACCGCGAAGGCATTTGCGCACGCGAAGGGCACTCTGACGTGAATCGCCCCGCCACTTTCGCCGGAACCGTGGCAATCGATTGCTATCGCTCAAGGTACGGTAGTTGCTTAACGAACCGAGTGCCTATTCGCGAATGCTAATTCGGATGATGGTTGCGTGCCGCATGGGCATGCGCCGCCGCCGGTCAATGGCTATTCGGACGATCGAATTGGCATAACCAGTACGCGCGGGAATATCTAACGGAGTGACGGATCGCGTCCAAGCCGACTTTCGCCTCGACCTGGTTGCGCTCTCTGAGCTATATCGATCGGGCGCCGCGAAACCCACCGACGTGGTGCGGCTGACTTACCGGCGGATCGCCGCTGACGCCAGCAATCCCATCTGGATTTCGCTGCGCCCGCAAGACGAAGTGCTCGAAGATGCGCGGCGCCTGGAACTCGACCATCGGCGGATCGACGCGGCCTCGATTCCGCTCTACGGCGGGCACGGCGCAATCAAGGACAATATCGACGTGCGCGGACTGCCGACTACCGCCGGATGCCGCGGGCGGAGGTGTGCGGCCGACGAGGACGCGCCGGTGGTGGCGCGGATGCGCGCGGCTGGCGCTATCCCGATCGGCAAGACCAATCTCGATCAGTTCGCCACCGGGCCCACCGGCACGTGATCGAATCTCGGCATCTGCCGCAACGCCATCGACGGTAACTACATTGCCGGCGGTTCGAGTTCCGGCTCGGCCGGCGCCGTCGAACTCAGGGGCGGCGTGCTGGCCGCGCCGCAGGCCGAATTCTTGGGCGATCGCGAGGCCGAGGAGCTCTATGGACGGGCTCTCGGCCGCTTGCGCGGGCCCGGCGCGCGCATCGTCGAGATTGACTATTCGGCCTTTCGCGAAGCCGGCGAATTACTCTACGATGGAACATGGCTCGCCGCGCGCCACGCGGCAATCGTCGCGCTGCTCGGCGCCGATCTATACCGTCAAGCAGGTGCTGTCCGATCCGCTCGAAACCAACCGCGGGCGCGGCCTCTATACCAGCTTCACCAATCTGCTCGACCTCTGCGCGATCGCGATTCCGGCCGCCCGGCGCGAAAACGGGCTGCCCTTCGGCATCTCGCTGATCGCGCCGCCGCTGCACGACGAATGGCTCTGTGCGTTCGGCGCCAGCTCCGCCACCGCGTTGTCGTAGCTAAATCGCATGCCGCTCGGCGGCGGGCTCGCACCGATCGGCGGAATTGTATATTGATCTGGTCCTGTGACTATTCACCAGCCGATCGAAGTAGCCGTAATCGGCGGCGGATGCGCTTCGATCGCCGCCGCCTTCGAGTTGTCCCGCCCCGAGCATCGCGGCGCCTATCACGTGACCGTCTACCAGCTCGGATGGCGGCTCGGCGGCAAGGGCGCGTCGGGCCGCGGGCCCGCCGATCGGATCGAGGAGCACGGCCTGCACATCTGGATGGGCTTTTACGAAAACGCCTTCCAGCTTCTGCGTGAATGCTACGCCGAGCTCAAGCGCGATCCGCGCACCTCGCGCTTCGCCGACTGGCGCGACGCGTTCACCCCCGAGCCGATGGTGGGCGTGATGGAGCGGAACTCGACCGGCACATGGTCGCCCTGGCAGGCAAGCTTTCCGCCCGCCCAGGGGCAGCCCGGCGATCCGCTCGAGCGCGGCAATCCGTTCAGCGTCACCGCCTATATGATGCGGATGGCGACGATGATCCGGATTACGCTCGGCAGTATCCAGTTGCGCGAGCCCGATCGTCCCGCCGCCGCGGGCGAGTCGTACACCGGCGGCACGGCGGAAACCGGTGGCGAGTCGCGCACGAGTGATCGATCGCGGCGTGGCGCCGCCGGTGCCCCGCCACCCGGTGCGACCGATCAACTGGCCGCCGCGATCGCCCGTTTGATCAAGTACGGCGTGCTCGCGACGATCGCCGCCCTGGCCGAAGCCGCCGCGATGCTCGAGCTGGCCGTGCGCGCCGTGCCGCTCTATCCCGCAAGCCTCGTGCTCGGACTGATCGAAGCGCTCGCCGCGGGCGTCTGCCGCCAGATCGAACCGCTCATCGCCAACGACGACGAGTTACGCCGCCTGTGGGAGATCATCGACGTCAATCTCGCCGTGATGACCGGGATCGTGCGCTTTGGCCTGGCCACCGATCCGCGCGGCTTCGACGCGATCGACGACTACGAATTGCGCGATTGGCTGCGCCTCAACGGAGCCTCCGATCGCGCGCTCGACTCAGCCCTGATTCGCGGTATTTACGACCTCGCCTTCGCCTACGAAGACGGCGACGCGACGCGCCCGTGCCAGGCCGCCGGCCTCGCGATCCGCGGATCGCTGCGCATGTTCTTCACCTATCGCGGGGCGTTTTTCTGGCGTATGCAGGCTGCCATGGGCGACGTGGTCTTCGCGCCATTTTATGAGGTGCTCAAGCGCCGCGGCGTCACCTTCAAGTTTTTCCATCGGCTCGCAAACCTGCGCCTCGCGGATTCCGCCGCGCTCGCCCCCGGCGAACGTCCCCACGTCGCCGCGCTCGAGTTCGACGTGCAGGCCGACCTCAAGGACGGCGCTGAATACGATCCGCTGGTCGACGTCCGCGGTCTGCCCTGTTGGCCCTCGCGTCCCGACTTCAGCCAACTGGCCGGCGGCGCCGCGATGGCGCGCGAGGGCCGCGACTTCGAGTCCCATTGGGACCGCCGCAAGGCCGCCACCCGCACGCTCAAGGTCGGCCGCGATTTCGACGTGGTCGTGCTCGGCGTCGGCCTTGGCGCGATTCCCCACGTATGCCGCGAGCTGATCGATCGCGACGATCGCTGGCGCGACCTCGTGCGCCACGTGAAGACCGTCGCCACCCAGGCCTTTCAAATCTGGCTGGCCGAGGATATGGCGGCGCTCGGATGGCCCGGGGCGCAGACCTGCCTCTCGGGCTTCGTCCATCCGTTCGATACCTGGGCCGACATGCGCCATCTGATTCCCGAGGAGAGCTGGCCGCTCCGGCCGCGCGCAATTGCCTATTTCTGCAGCGCGCTGCCCGACGCCGAGGGCCCCGCGCCGGACCCCCACGACGCGGACTATCCCGTGCGCCGGCGCGCCGCCGTGCGGGATAGCGCGATCCGCTTTCTCGATCGCGATATCGGCCATCTCTGGCCGCGCGCGATTCGCCCGGGCGGCGGCTTTCGCTGGGATTTGCTGGTCGATCCGCGAGCCTCCGCGACCACCGCAACCTCCGCGCGCGCCGCCCCGCCCGGCGCCGACGCGGCACGCTTCGCCACGCAGTTCTGGAGCGCCAACGTCAATCCCTCCGATCGCTACGTGCAATCGCGCCCCGGCAGCACGCGGTTTCGGATCTCGCCGCTCGATAATACCTACGACAACCTGACCGTCGCCGGCGACTGGACCGCGTGCGGCCTCAACGTCGGCTGCGTCGAGGCCGCGATAATCTCCGGGCGGCTTGCGGCGCATGCGATCTCGTCGCGGCCGGCGCTCTCGGATATTATTGGCTACGACCATCCTTAAGCGCTATGAGGATGCATCGGCCGCGCGGATTGGTCACACGTTCGCCGGCCAACAGGCGTTGGATTAAGCTGCGGCAGGCGGTCGCCGCAAATTATCGTCACCGGCGATCGTCAGAAGGAATCTGACATGACCCGCCCACCGCATGCGCACAACGCGGGAGCCACCCCCGGGGGGAGACAACTGATGAGCGACGGCCAACGATATCGCCGCGCCGATCCTGATCGCGACGGACCCCTTCGCAACTGGTCCAAGATGATGCGTCCGTCGGGCTCGGCCGCGGCCTCGACCGGCTCCGCGACGCCCTCCGCGCCAGCCGATCCGCATGATGCGTCGGCCAACGGCGCAGACCCTGATCACGTCGCTGACGACACCGTCGCCGGCGACATCGCGACCGCCTACCGCGTGATCGACGAACATCTGCGCGCCGGCCAGCGCGCGGCCGAGGATCGCGCCGGCGGTCGCGCCGCGGGACCGTCGTCCGACGCCGCGGGCGCGGCCTGGAAAGCGCCGGCCACCGCAGCGCCGATCGCGGCGGCCGGCCTCGAGGATCTGATCGCCCAGGGCATGCGCTTCTACTCGATCATGGTTCCGCTGTGGACCGATTTTATCGCCGCCGTCACCGCCTCGGGTGCAGCCGGCGATTTTGCTGGCGCGCTCGGCCGGGCGATGTCCCAGGCGCCGGGCGCATCCGATCGCCGTGCCGCCGCGATCGCGATCGAAGTCACCTCATGCCGCCCGGCTGAGGTCACGCTCGATCTGCCCGCGCCGGCAATTGCCGGCGCCCTGACCATTGCGCCGCTGCGCGCGCTCGAGCCGGACCGGCCGCCACTGGCCGAGGTCGCTCTGGTGGTCGGCGCGACCGACGGACGGACCATTCTGCGCGTGCGCATCTCCGATACTCATCCCCCGGGCCTCTACACCGGCCTCGTGGTCGACCGCTTAAGCGGCGAGCCGCGCGGCACCGTGAGCGTGCGCCTTGGCCAGTAGCGTCCGGGCCGTGGTCCCGGGTTCGCCGATCGTGGCTGCCCCGCCTCCCGCCGCCGCGACCGCGCCGCAGATTGCCGCGCCCCATGTCACCTCGCCCCATGTCACCTCGCCGCTGGTGCCCGCGATGCTGCGCGAGTACGGCGCGATGACCCGCGCGACGCTCGACCGCTATCTGGCCGCCGGCGAGCCGCGCCGCTACCTCTACGATCTGGCCGCCGACTATCCCGCGCGCGGCGGCAAGATGATGCGGCCGAGCCTCTGCATCGCCGCCGCCCGCGCGTTTGGCGCTTCGGCGGCCGACGCCGTCGGCACCGCCGCGGCGATCGAGATGCTCCACAACGCCCTGCTGGTCCACGACGATATCGAAGACGGCAGCGAGGCGCGCCGCGGCCGGCCCACGCTCCACGCGATCCACGGCGTCGCGCTTGCGCTCAACGCCGGTGACGCGCTCGCCCTGATGAGCCTGCGGCCGCTGGTCGATAATCGCGATCGCCTCGGCGATCGCACCGCCCTGCGGATTCTCGAGGAGGCTGGCCGGATGGCCGTGGAATGCGCCGAAGGGCAGGCGCTTGAGCTGGGCTGGCGCGACGCCAACGTCACCGCCCTCGGCCCCGCCAACTATCTCGAGATGGTGCTCAAGAAGACCTGCTGGCTCGCGACCATCTTTCCGCTGCGCGCCGGCGCGCTCATCGCCACCCGCGCGCCAATTTCCCACGACGCCTTCGTGCGCTTCGGCTTCCTGCTCGGCGCGACCTTCCAGATCCAGGACGATCTGCTCAACCTGGTCGCCGACGAACGCTACGGCAAGGAGCGCGACGGCGACCTGTGGGAGGGCAAGCGCACGCTCATGCTGATTCGTCTGCTGGGCCAGGCGCCGCCCGCCGATCGCGAACGGCTGACCGCTATTCTGCGCGTCCCGCGCGAGGCGCGGGGCCCCGGCGACGTCGCCTGGATGCGCGCGCAGATCGATCGCCACGGCTGCATCGGCTACGCGCGCCGCTATGCGCATGGCCTGGCGGGCGCCGCGCTGCACGAGTTCGGCCGCGCGTTCGGGCCTCTGCCCGATTCGCGCGACAAGCGCTTTATCCGCGAGCTGGTGACCTGGGTGGTCGAGCGGACCTGAGCGCCGCCCGCCTGAGTCTACGGAAAGTAGAATTTCGCTGAACGTTGTAACCTGGACCGGGGAGATCCTGAACATGGCCGACCCACGCTTGCCCGACTACAACGTCGCGGTCGCCGCGCTGCTTAATTGGCCGCCGGTCATCAAGATGGAGTTTCCGGCCGTCGGGATGCGCTTTTATCCGCTGCGCGCCAGCCTCTCGCGTCTCCAGCAGGTCTGCGACGACTATCTTAATTTCGCCGCCGAAGGCGCCGCCCGCCCCCCGGTCTACTTCAAGCCCGCCGCGCCGTTCGTGCTGCTGCAGACCGTCAATTACGACCGCCTTGAAATCGACAAGATCGGATGGCTCGTGCAGCACGAGGCGATCTTCAGCATCCCGCTCGAATGGTACCGGCGCGAGGGCGACCATCTGGTCTTCGTCGACTGGGCCATGACCTATCCGTTCATCTATCTCGACCATCCGATCTCGATCTGGATCGGCCGCGAGATGTACGGCTGGCCCAAGGTTCCGGTGCGCGTGCCGCGGCTCTTTCCGCTGGTCAATCCGCCCGACCCGCACGGCCGTGTCGCCTTCAATCTCGCCACCCATTCGGCGCGCAGTCCCGACGCCTCCGAGCCGTTCCGCCCGTTCCTCGAAATCCGCCAGTCGCCCGAGGCCTTCATGCCGTGGCCGTCGCGCGTCGAAGACTGGTGCGCGTGGATTCCGCGCGCGATGCAAAGCTCGCTCACCGCCGCCTCCGCGTGGGTCGACGCGATTACCGCCGCGCGCCCCTGGAACTACCTCGCAAAGCCGCCGCGGCCCAACGATCCGTACGACGCCATGATCCAGCGCGGCGCCGGCTATCTCAGTAAGTGGCTGCCCGAGCTATGGACCAATTACGGGCCCGGCGCGCCGGCCGGCAACAAGTCCTTCACGCCGTCGCCCTTCATGCGCAACAACATCGTGCTCAAGCAGTTCCGCGACGCGCACGATCCGGACTCGGCCTGCTATCAGTCCCTGGTCAAGTCCGAGATTGGCGTCGACAACGTGCGCGGCGGCGGCCTGCTCTTCAATCCGCTCTCGGCCGACTTGAGCGGCGGCGTCTCGATTCGCCTCCACGGATTGCACAATCAGCCGGTAGCCGACACGCTCGGCCTCGAAATCGCGGACGCTGCCGCCGACGGCGATCATTCGGTTGTGACCCTCAAGCCCGTCTGTCCGTTCTGGTGGGATCTCGACCTGACCTACGGCAACGCCGAGACCATCGCCTGGCGCGCCAAGACCACGCAATGGTCGGCCACTATCGCGCCGGGCCCGGCGGCGCCGCGGCGCGACGATTACGTGACCGTCGGCAGCGGCGCGCGCGAGGAACTCGCCGGCCCCAGCCAGTATCCCGATTTCATCATGCGCGTGATGCCGCTCAGGGCGCGCGAGGCCGTGCTGGCCAGGCTCTGCCGGGATCATCTGGATAACTCGCTGTATCGTTTTACGCCTACGTCGCCCTACGTCCTGATGGTCGCCGATCAGTTCAAGGATCTGTCGGCGGCCTCCGACCCGGCGGCGCGCTGGGCCGACAGCGAAGTGATCTTCGCGATCGCGGCCGACTGCCAGGATCTGCGCGCGCGCTCGGCCCCGGCGCGGCCCGTGATCCTGCCGCTGCTCGGCTTCGTCGGCAGCGAATGGAACGCGATTTCGGATCGCGAAGTCTATGGCCGCTTCAGTATGGCCTCGTCGTTCGTCGCGCCGCACGCCGCCCTGATGGGCGATCTGGCACCGCATCCCCGGCACGACCTGCAAAATCTTTTCTTCATCCGCACCTCGATCTGCCCGACCCTCGACGAAAACGAGCAGACCCGCCGCTGGACCGTGCTCGGTCTAGCCGCCGGCGCCGGCGTGACCAGGGCTTCCGCGCAATCGCTCGCCCCCTGGCTCAAGCAACTCGGCCTTGGCCAGATCGCCGCCGCGCACCAGTACGAGAGCGTCGCGCTCAAGCAATTCCGCGACGCCACGCTCGCCGATCGCGCCTGCTATCAGGCGCTGGTCTCGCTCAAGCGCCGCTTCAGCGCGCCGCCCAAATCGGGATGGATCGACCAGCCCCTGCGCGTCAGCCTGTTCGACTTCGACACCATGAATCTGGTCAAGACGCTGGGCCTGATCGCCGATCCGCCGATCGCGGGGCCGGACGGCCGTCCGCACCATAAGATCGAGCCGGTCAAGCCCTTCTGGGTCTCCGGTGCGATCACGCAGGATCGCGGCGACAACCTCTGTTGGCGCGCCGGTGCGATGGACTGGCAGAGCGAATAGCCCGTGCCCGCGGGAGCCCCGCGCCGCGCTCATCCGGCCGCGACGCGTACGTGGCGCCGGCCGGATGAGCGGCGCGCGCTCAGCAGTAGCCGATGCGCCGGTACCATTCGATCGTATCGGTGAGCGTCGCCGAGAGCGGGCGCGGCGTCACCCTGAGGTCGCGCTGCGCCGCGCTCAGATCGAACGAATCGTGCAGCATCGTGAGCATCGCGGCCAGTGCCGGCAGTGGCGGACGAACCCCGGCGGCGGTCGCCGCGACCTCGCCCCACCAGGCCGCGATCACGCCGAGCGTCGCCGGCGCGACGAAGCGCGGCGCGCGCACGCCGCCCAGCTCGCAGATCCATCCGTAGAGCGACTCGTTGGAAAGATTGTGGCCGGTCAGCGCGATCGGCTCGCCATAGCGCCCGGCCTCGAGCGCCGCGACGATCGCCGCCGCCACGTCGCGCACGTCGATCACGTTGAGTACATGGCCCATCGAGGCGGGCGCTTCGCCGCCGAGCAGGCGCGGCACGAAGCACAGCTCGCGCGGCTTCATGTCCCACGGCCCGATGCACAGCGTCGGATTGACGATCACCGCCGCCAGGCCGGCGCCGGCCGCCTCGAGCACCGCGTTCTCGATTAGCTGCTTGACCGCGAAGTACGGATGGATCCGGCGGATCAGATCGCCTTGCCATTGCTCGAACCCGCCGCGCCGATCGGGGATCGTCACGAACGAACTCACGTACGCAAGGCGCGCCCCGGCACGCCGCACCGCGTCGATCACCAGGCGCGCGCGCCGTGCCGCATACTCGACGGGGTGCGGCGCGGCGTGATTGCGCTCGGCGATCAGCGACGGATAGGGCGCGGCCGCGTCGATTACCGTGTCGTGGCCGGCGATCCATTCGTCGATCTGCCCCGGCGTATCGAGATCGCCCGCCGCGTAATTCAGCGCGAGCCCGTCAAGGTTGACTGGCGGCGTCGCACGCCGGCCGGTCGCGGTCACCGTATGGCCGCGCGCAACCAATTCGCGCACCACCGCGCTGCCGATATGGCCGGTCGCCCCGAGGACCATCGCCTTCATTGATACACCCCGGCCACGCCCTGGCCCGGCTTCGCTAATCCGTCTCGACGCTTCATCTGCGCATCCGCTCTGGTGGTTCGCCTGGCGGCGATTTGACATCTCTGGATGGTCGCGTGAGCCGCATGCTAATCTGCCGCGTATCGTTCCGCTACCGCCCCGCGCACGCTGGCCGCGCCGCAGTCACCGCCGGGCAAGAGAGCATCGCAGTGGCTGCGACCGCCTGTCCGTCATGTAGCAAAAGCAATCCTGCGGGCAAGCGTTTCTGCGTCGAATGCGGGTTGCAGCTTGAACCGGTCTGTCCGGCGTGCGGCGCGCCCGTCGCGGCCGGCGAAAAATTCTGCGGCAATTGCGGCGCGCGGTGCACCCCCGCCGTGCCACCATTGTCCGCGACCCTCGCGAGGGTCGCACCCGCGGATGTGCCGCAACCGGGTGGCGAGCGCCGCCAACTTACCGTCCTGTTCGCCGATCTGGCCGGCTCGACCGAACTGACCACCCGGCTCGACCCCGAGGAATATCACGAGATCGTGCAGGCCTATCACGCCGCCGTCGGCCGCGTGGTGGCGCGCTTCGAGGGCTACGTCGCGCAGTACCAGGGCGACGGTATCGTCGCCTACTTCGGCTGGCCGCGCGCCCACGGCGACGACGCCGAACGGGCGGTGCGCGCCGGGCTTCATTTAATCGACGCGATCGCGGCACTCAACCGCGACCTGCCGGCCCGCAAGCACCTCGCGGTCCGCGCCGGGATTGATACCGGCACCGTAATGGTCGGCCATATCGGCGGCGGCGCGCGCCGCGAGCCGACGGCGCTCGGCGAGACGCCCAATATCGCCGCGCGCACGCAGGCGGCCGCGCCGATCGGCGGCCTCGCGATCACCGCGGCCACGCTGCATCTGGTCGGCGGATTGTTCGCGGTCGAATCGCTCGGCGTCCAGCACTTCAAGGGCCTTGCCCACCCGCTTGAAATCTATCGCGTGCTGCGCGCCATCGGCGTGCGCAGCCGGCTCCATGCGGCGCGGATACTGACCCCGTTCGTCGGCCGCGAACAGGACCTGCGCACGCTCACCGAATGGTTCGATCCGGTCGCCGCCGGCGCGGGCCAGGTGGTCGTCGTGCGCGGTGAGCCGGGCATCGGCAAGTCGCGCCTGATTCGCCAGTTCCGCGAGACCCTCGCGACCCGGCCGCATAGCTGGCTCGAGCACTTCTGCTCGCCCTTCGACCTCAACACGCCGTTCGCCCCGATCGTTGATCTGCTCGCCGAATCGTTTATCTGGAGCGGCAACGAAACCGCCGACGAGCGGATGGCCGCGCTCGAAAAGGGCCTGCGCGCGGCCGGCCTCAAGCTCGAAGAGACCATCCCGCTGGTCGCCGAGATGCTCAACCTGGCCGTCCCCGCGCACTATCCCCCCGTGGTCTCGCCGCCCGAGCAGAAGCGCCGCCGCCTGATCGCCGCGCTCGTCCAATGGCTCTTTGCGCTGGCCCGCCTGCAGCCGCTCGTGATGGTGCTCGAGGACGTACACTGGGCCGACCCCTCGACCCTCGAACTGCATCAGGCGCTGGTCGAGCAGTGCGCCGCCCTGCCGGTCATGCTGATCTATACCGCGCGTCCGGAGTTCATCGCGCCGTGGCCGACGCGCACCCATCACGCCCATCTGATGCTCGCCCGGCTGAGCGGACGCCACACGCGCGAGATGGCCCAGTTGGCCGTCGCGCGCGCGGCGCTGACCGACCGCACGCTCGATCTCGTGGTCGAGCGCACCGACGGCGTCCCGCTGTTCGTTGAGGAGCTGGCCCGCGTGGTGGTCGAGGCCGGCGGCGGCGAAGACTCCGGCCGGCGCATCCCGGCGACGCTGGCCGACTCGCTGATGGCCCGCATCGACAACCTTGGCCCGGCCAAGCAGGTCGCTCAGCTTGCCGCGGTGATTGGCCGCGAATTCTCCTGGGCCCTCCTGCGTGAGATTGCCGATCGGCCCGACGCCGATCTGCAGGCCGGCCTCGACCAAATCGTCGAAGCCGACCTGATCGGCGCGCGCGGCGAGGCGCCCCGCGTGACCTATCTCTTCAAGCACGTGATGGTCCGTGACGCGGCCTACGGCTCGTTGCTCAAGTCGCGCCGCCGCGAGTTGCATGCCGCCGTCGCCCAGGCCCTGCAAACCAGATTTTCGCGCCTGATCGAAATCGAGCCCGAGCTGCTGGCTTATCATTTGACCGAGGCCGGCGCCGCCGCCGAGGCTTTTATCGCCTGGCGGCAGGCCGGCGACCGCTCGGCCACGCGCGGCGCCCTCGCGGAAGCCTCGAACCACTACACGCGCGCGCTCGAAGTGCTCTTAGCCACCGACGAATCCACCACCCGCGATCGACACGAGATGCCCCTGCTGATTGCGCTCGGCTCGATCTATTCGGCGACCCAGGGACTGGCTTCGCTCGAGGTCGAACGGGTATTCCGCCGCGCCCGTGAATTGAGCGTGCGGCTCGACAAGAATCAGGCCTCGGCTCTGCTCGGACTGTGGCAGACATATCTCGCGCGCGGCGAATTGGCCGCGGCCGCCACGCTGGCCGAGCAGCGCCTGGCGATCGCCGAGCGCGAGGGCTCCGCGCCGTCGCTCTGCTGGTCGCACTACGCGCTGGGCGCCACCCATCTCCATCGCGGCAACCTCGACGCGGCCGTTGTCCATCTGCGCACCGCCGTCGAGCGCTCGCGCGGCCGCGATTCCGCCGCGCGCCAGTTCGACGCGGGTCCGCTGGCCACCAGCTACCTGGCGGTCGCCCTGGTGCTCGCCGGCCGCGCCGACGAGGCGCGCCTGACCGCGGTGCGCGCGCTCGAAGCCGCCGAGGAATTGGCCAAGCCCTCCAATATCGCCTTTTGCGCAATCAACGTCGCCGCGATGTATCAGCTTTCCGGCGATCCCGCCGCCACCCTCGCAGTCGCCCGCAAGGCCTCCGAACTCGGCCACGCCCACGGTATCGAGCAACTCGCCTCGGCGCTCGACGTTTATATCGGATGGGCGATTGCGGCCACCGGCAAGCCCGACGAGGGCGTCGAGCGCGTCCGCCGCGGCATCGCCGGCTGGATGGCGAAAGGGCAGCGACTGCCGCATGCCTGGTACCTGTCGCTGCTGGCCTGGGCGTACGCCAAAGCCGGCCGCTTCGACGAGGCCGCGGGGACCATTGAAGATGCCGCCGCCGCCGTCGGCGAACTGCTCATGGAAGGGCCGATCGTCGGCTGCACCCACGCCGAAATCCTGCGCATCGCGGACGCGCCGGCCGCCGCGCTCGAGGCCATCTTGCGCGCGACGCTCGCCGCCGCCCGCCAGACCGGCAATCGCCTGTTCGCACTGCGCGCCACCATCGGCCTGGCCCGCCTGGCCGGCTCCGCGGGCGATCGCGCCGCCGCCCATGCGATGCTCGCCGGGGTATACGGCGAATTCACCGAAGGCTTCGCCACCCCCGACTTGGCCGAGGCCCGCCGCCTGCTCGCCGATCTGGCCGCCTAGGGAAGGGTGTGCGCAAGCCGGGTCGTCATGCTGAGCGTCGGCTGCCGGCGCGAAGAACCCGATCGGGAGCCAGCATTCCGCCCGGTTAGCCAGCCGCCTGGGCGTCAGTCGCGGTCGAGCGGGCCTTCGTGGTGATGGTTCGGCCGGCTAGATCGCGTCGGCGGCGGCGGAATTCGTCACCGCCACGGGCCGCATCAGCCGCCCGCGCCGGCGCATGATCGGCCGTTCGAGCAGATAATACGACGCCGCCGCCACTCCGATCGCGCATCCGAGGTTGAGCGGAAATCGCCCGCTCAGCGTCCGGTTGAGCGGGGTCAGGAACATCTGCTGCCATAGATACAGGCTGTAGGAAATTCCACCAATCCACATCAGCGCCGGCCGGTTGAACAGGCGCCCCGCCCAGGTCGCGGGGTTGTGCATCAGCCACCAGACGATCGCCGCGATCCCGGCGCCCTCCAGGCTCATCCCGAACGGCAGCGCCCAGGCCCCGCGCCAGCGCGCGCCCAGGAACGGATCGATCGTGAAGATGAAGACCGCCGCGAGCCCCGCGATCCACGGCCGCCCGATCCGTTCGAGGATCGCCCCGGCGCGGCGATCCTCATGCGCCAGCGCCAGCACGCAGCCGAACATCAGGATATCGGCGCGCGTATGCAGCATCACCGGGATTCGCCCGCGCGCCGCCGGCCACAGCCAATAGTTCGCGACCCGGATGAAAGGCTCGAGCGCGATAATCGCCAGCGCCAGCTTAAGCGCGCGCCGCGGCCCGAGCATCAGCAGCGTCGCCGGCCACAACAGGTAGAACTGCTCCTCGATACACAGCGACCAGCTTTGCCCGAGCCACCAGCCCGCGGTCCACGGCAGGTAATTCCACAGAAAAATCGCCGCCGCGAAGAAGTCCTTGCCGCGGACCTGCACGCAGCCCCCCGCCGCCAGCAGCCCGACGCATCCGAGGTACAGATAGTAGGCCGGAATGATCCGCGTCACCCGGCGGACATAGAAGTTGTACAGCGAGATCCGCCCGGTGCGCGCCCGCTCGCTCATCAGCAGATGGGTGATCAGGTAGCCGCTGATGACAAAAAAGAACGATACGCCGAGTTCCGCGTTGGCGGCCACCGTCTCGATCGGATAGAGCCAGCGCGGCCATGCCGGCATCGTCGCCAGCGCATGGCCGAGCAGCACCAGTCCGATCGACAGGCCGCGCAAACCGTCCAGCGACGGGAGCCGATCGGCACCGCGATTCAACGTTGCATCGCCAGCCACCGCGCCATCTTATTGACGGCGCTGGCGAGCGTACAACGCGCGCAGGGTTGCGATCGCCGAATCGGGCTCGCGGACCGATCGACCGCGCAGCGCTAGTCGCGCGTCGCGGGGAATATCGGCGTATGGAAATTCTGGATAAAAAACGGCCGGGCTACCCTTATTACCGTAAGTTGGGGGGACCTACGGTCGCGGCAGCCCGGCCTTGCTTGGGAACAAAGCGCTGATGCTCTCGGGGGGAGATGGCAGCGCCACCCGTTATGGGAGCAATCTCTATGCCGCGAAATATGCCAGCTAATTACTAGGGTGCCGGAAATTATTTTTTCTCAATTTGCGATCGGACTCGCCAGTTTCATTCTCGAAGTTGTCTTATCACCCTGATTCTAAACACTTTTTGCATTTCGCCATCTTGCGATTCCGTCGCCGCCCGCTTTCGCTTTTTGACGATATCCTCCTTATTGGCCTGCCGGATTCTTTGGCACGCCGCTATTCCTTGCGCGGCGATCGTCGGGTGGCTGAGCGATTCAGCCGCTGGTCTATTGCAGCAGTATCGGCGTGGTTGCGCCCGAGTTAGTCGCGGACGGGTCAGGTACGCCCATCGGCATCGACTGCTGGATAAAGTAGCTGGCGATATTCCCTTGCTGATCCTCCGAGACGATCCACATCATCGCGAAGCCCATCAACGGCACCTGGGAACTCCCGTTGATACCGCTGAAGTTGACCAATGGTATCAGCATCACCCGCGGATCGTTGAGGTCATGGTTCGCAAAGGTTCCGGACGGAAAATTCGATTGCCCCGCGTTGAGTCGGTAGTTGATCGCCTGGCTGGTCGGACCAACGATATTGCCGGGTTCGGTATTCAACATGTCGCCAATCGTGACAACTGCACCGTAGCCATTCTCGATATTCGC
>DATLRA010000012.1:0-13271 GCA_035534935.1 Binataceae bacterium (SeqCode) | reverse complement strand
TTAAGTATATTGATATGCCCTTGCAGCACGCCGACGACGCGATCCTGCGCGCGATGAAGCGCGAGCGGTCGGGCGACGGCTTGCGCAAGCTGCTCGAACGGATTCGCCGCAAGGTTCCGGGAGTGGCGCTGCGCACTTCGTTTATCGTCGGCTTTCCGGGCGAGGATGACGCGGCGTTTGCGCGGCTGACGGATTTCGTGCGGACGGAACAATTTGACCGGGTGGGAGTGTTTACCTACTCGCGCGAGGAGAATACGACGGCATACGCACTCGATGGGCAGGTGCCCGAGCGGCTCAAGCGGGCGCGGCGGTCGGAGTTGATGGAGACCCAGGCGGAGATTTCGCTGCGCCGGAACCGCGGCCTGGTGGGACAGGAAATTGAAGTGTTGATCGAAGGCTCGACGCCCGGGCGCGGTACGCGGCGGCGCGGACGCACCGCCGCGCAGGCACCCGAAATCGACGGGATGGTGATCCTCAAAGGGGAAGCCGAGCCCGGGGAATTCGTGCGCGCGCGCGTCGAGCGAGCGCTGAGTTATGACCTGCACGCGGTCATCAGCGGCGCGATCGTAAATTAAAGGGTGGCGAACGATGGCTAAAAAATCACCGGCGGCAACCCGCAAGAAGTTTCTGGCCGACCAGCACGCGAATCTCGAAGCGATGAAGGCCAAGCTACTCGCCGAAATCAGTTCCGATCTCAAAGCCGAGCGCGAAGGCAACAAGGATGAGGGCATGGATACCTATGACCTCGCCTCGGAAGAGCGCGACCGTGAAATCAACTTCATCCTGTCGGATCGTGAACGGGTCAAGATCAAGCAGATCGACGACGCGCTCGCGCGGATGAACGAGGGCACGTATGGGGCGTGCGAATCGTGCGGGCTGGAGATCGCCGAGGAGCGGCTGCTCGCGATGCCGTTTACGCGGTTGTGCCGCGACTGCCAGCAGGATCAGGAGCGCGAAGCCAAATCGCAGCGCCGCTTCGACGACGAGCGCAATTCCTATCGCAAGATCGGTTCGACCGACGCCGACGAAGATAATATCTAGCGCCGCCGGCGGCGGATCGATCCGCACGCGGACCGCTGCGCTGGATGACGCGGGGCGTTGCGCGCTGGTGGCCGCGCGGCCGACCGACCGGCTCGAAGCGGGCGCTGGCGGCGATTAGTCATTGCGTTTTTGACCGGCGTACCCGGTTGCCGCGCAGCTATGCATTGATGGGACGTGGTGATGCGCGACGGTCGTACATTTCGCCGCTACACTTCATTCATCCACCCGCTTTACGCCGGGGCGTCAACAGGGCATCTTAACGGGAGTCCCTGCGTTTCGCGGCGCTGGCAGATGGCGTTGAGGCCGCGAAGGATAGTTGATGCGCAACGGTAGGTAATGAGAATTTTCAGGGAAATCGAGGCGCTGCCGGGCGCCGCCGGCGCGCCTTCCGCGCCGGATCTTGCGCATCTGCGGGCCAACCTGGCCGGGATCAAATCGATCGTCGCGGTCTTCAGCGCCAAGGGCGGTACCGGCAAGAGCGCGATCACAATCAATATCGCGGCGGCGCTGGCGATTGCCGGCCGCAAGGTCGGGATTCTCGACGCCGATCTGAATTCGCCTAGTGTTCTGCCGATGCTCGGTATGAAGGCGCCGCGCCGCGTCTTTGCTTTCGAAGGGGCGGAGCCCGGCGCCGGTCCGCTCGGTCTGCGGGTCGCCTCAAGCAATCTGCTGCCCGACGGTGAGCCGCCGCCGATGAACTTTCTCGACGAAGAGCCGGCGGCCGAGATCGTGATCACTGAAGAGCATGCCGCCAGCGCCGAATTTCCGGCTAACGGCGAGGCTTCGGTCAACGGCGAAGTTACCGACGGACGTGAAGTTGCCGCTGGCCGTGAAGTCGCGGTGAATCGTGAGGTTTCGGCCAACGGCAACGGCGCGGTGGAGCTGAGCTATAGCGGCACGTTGCGGCGATTACTCACGGAGACCCGCTTCGGCGCACTCGATGTCTTGCTGATCGATCTGGCGCCCGGACTCGATGAGCTCTACCGGATCGCGCGAATCGCGCCGTTGAGCGGCGCGGTGATCGTGACCCATCCGTCGGATATTTCGGTGACCGCTGCCAGGCACGCGCTCGAGATTGCGGCGCATTGCGCTACCCGCGTGATCGGGATCGTCGAAAACATGGTCGGCTTCAGTTGCGACGGATGCCATACGGTGCGTCCGCTGATGCCGCAGGGCGATCTGGCGGCGATTGCGCGCACCGCCGGTTCCACGATTCTGGGACGGCTGCCGTTCGATCCGCGGCTAGCGGAGAGTTCCGATCGCGGCGTGCTGTTCGTGCGCGATTACGCGGCGACGCCGCTGGCGCTCAATCTGACGGCAATCGCGCAGAGCATCGACCAGGCGCTGATCGCGATCAATCACGCGCCGCTCGCACCACCGGCCTGAACCCTGCGCGGCATCGTCCCGCGCGATCTTTCTCCATTCTCCGAAGCAGTAATCCACGTCGCGCGCGAGAGGCTGCGGCGTCAGTCGCTGTCGGCGTCGTCACGATCGCCGGCGGCGGATGGCAATGCGCCGACCACGCGCGAATACTCGAACATCCCGGCGCCCCGCGCGTCGCCCATCTGGTAGGTCGCGAAGCCGAGCGAGGTGTGGATGCGAGTGGCTTCGGGGCCGGGCCGCGAGAGCGTCATGAAGTTGTCGGCGCGCCCGCTAAGCGGCACGGCCACGCCGTCATGCAGTGTGATCGCGGCGTGGATTGGGCCGGGGCGCGCGCCGGGCGCAGGCGTGTCCAGATCGATCGCGCCAAGCTCGCATTCGCGCCATGCGCCGGCGTCGAGGATGCGCGCGGTGCGGGATTGCGGTGCGCCGTCGAAGGTCATGGTGCGGGCCTCGAGCGCGGATTGCGCGGCGCCCGCGCCGGTAAAGCATGCCCAGAGCATCCGGCGCGTGGTGAAGCGCTGGGATCCGAGTCCCATGCATGAGGTGCCGACGCGGGCGACCGCGTCGATCTCACGGCGCAGACCGCCAACCGTCAACGCGCCGCGCAGGCGGCCGAACAGCGCCGTGCCGGCGCGGGCCGCCGCGGCGAGATCGCTGTCGCCCGGCGCGCTATCGCCCGCGGAAGCCGCGCATGCAGGCGCGCCGCAATCGTCGAGTTCGATCGTTGCCGCAAGCTCCATCGCGGTGTCGAGTTGGCCGCTGGCCAGCGCACGTTCGACGCTCAAGTAGGCCGCGCCGTCGTCGACCACCATCGCCGGCCCGCGAAAGCTGAGCGCGCCGCGGCCGGCCGCCAGGGTCATGCGCAGCGGACCGAGGCGAACCTGCGCGCCGGCAAATTCGCTCTTGCCTTCACCGGTGAACAGCGCCGCGCAGCATCCGTCGAACATCACCATGATCCGCGCGCCCGCGGCGCCCGCGCCGAAGTCGAAACTCGCCATCCCGCCCACGCGCGCGGCGGGGTCGTAAAACTCGATCCCGATGCGCATTGCCACGCCCGCCGGTGTGGCCGCCGCGCCGCGGGCGGGACGCGGCCGCGCGTCGCGCACGACGATCATCGCTGGCGCAGCCGCAGGTGATTCCATCGATGACGCCGACGTCGCCGGTGACGAAGACGAGGCGGTGGGTGCGAAGGCCTCGGCGATCGCGTCGAGATTGCGCGCGCGCAACGCCCCGGGCATCCGCACCGCGACCGACATTTCGAGTTGCAGCGCATCGATCGCGCCGTGGGCGGCGAGCGCGGCAAGCTCGCGCAGCGCGGCAAGTTCGCTGGCGCAATGGCGCTGGGTGAAGGCCTGGAGCAGGTTCTGGCTCGCGCCGCCGGGATAGCGCAGGCCGAAGGTCGGGATAATGCCGGCGGTCGTGAGGCGCGCGGCGAGCGCGGCGACCGGCCCGTTGATGAATCCGTCGCTGGCCGAGACGTGAGCGCCCGCGGGTGGCCGCAGACGGCCGCCGGCTTCGCGCAGGCCGAGCCCCAGGTCGACGCGCGGCTCGATCACGTTCCATCCGTGAATCAGCAGCACGGTCGCGCGGCCGTGCCGGCGGGTGATCGCGGCGACGCGCCCCACGATCAGATCGATCAGCCAGGGCGCGCGCTGGGCGAGTTGCGCCAGGCGGTTGCAGTCGAGTTCGTTGCGATCCATCGCGGCGTTGATCAAGGCCGGCGCGCCAAGCCGGCGCGCGAGTTCCCGCGTGATCGCGGCGGTCTCGAGATCGTTGACCTTGGGATGGAGCGTGGCGTGCGCGGCCGCGCCGGCCCGTCCGCCGTGCGGCGCGATCAGCAGGAGCGGCGCGTCACCGTCGAGGATCTCGAGCCAGGGCTCGCGTCCGGCACCCGGCGCGGCGATCGCATCCATCGGCATTCAGGGCCGCCGGTGCGCGGCGCGGCGCGCCGGGTCGGCATAGAGGACGAACGACATCACAAAGTAGTAAACGACGAAGGCGAGCGACGTGTAAAGCGCCACGCGGCTGAACGCGGGGAGCGTCGCGACCAGGACGGCGGTCGCGATTGCCCAGATGGCAGCCAATGTCAGCGTGAGCGGGCGCATCGCGGTTGTCCGGCTCGGATAGATGTAGTCGATCGGCACGAAGACCATCACGGCCAGTACGGCGACGATGACGCCATTGAGCGCGGGCGCGAGGCCGAGACAAAACAGGTAGAGCGCGACGATATTCCAGTACGACGGAAAGCCGCGGAAGTAGTGGTCCGGGGTCTTGGCGTCGACGCGGCAAAAGCCGTAGCCGCTCGCGACCATCACGCCCGCGGCGATCGCAAAACCGATTGGCCCGCGCGGCAGTATGCTCGCGCGCAGCATCAACAGCGCCGGTGCGCCGACGTAGGTGAGATAGTCGACGACGTTGTCGAGCAGCGCGCCATCGAACTGCGGGATGCGATCGCGCACGCGGAGTGCGCGGGCCAGAGTGCCGTCGGTCGCGTCGATCGCGATCGCCACGCCCATCGCGGCGAATGCGGCGCGCCATTCGCGGTCGGCGATGCAATTGAGGGCGAAGAGGCCGGCAACCGCGCCGAGTGCGGTGTAGAGATGTACCGTCCAGGCGAATGCGAGGAGGATGCGGTCGCGCGCCATCATCATCGCCGCCCGCCTGCGCGCGATCAGCGATCCGGCTTGAAGCTGCGCGGCCCGAAGTGATCTTCGAGCACGGTCATGAAGGGACCGCATGCGCGCCGCTGCTTGACCAGCGCCATCGCCTCGTCGAGCGAGAGACCGCCGTGCGCGCGCAGGTAGGCGATCGCCAGCGTGGGCGCGCGGTTGAGTCCGGCGTTGCAATGGAGGAACACGCGTTCGCCCGCGCCCACCAGCGCAGCCAGATCATCGAGCGCCGCAACCAGCCGTTCGGCCATGTCGTCGGCACTGCCGTCCTGGATCGGCGTGCGCACCAGCCTTATCCGATGGCGCGCGCAGACCTCGCGCAGCGCGTCGATATCGATCGCGTTGATGCGCAGGTCCTCGTCGTCCTGGAGGTTATGAATCGCGCTCACGCGATGCTCGCGCGCGAGCCATTGGATATCGTCGATACGCGGGTATTCGCCGACCAGCAGATGCGGTGTGATCTCGCTGACGGTCGGACGCACGTCGCCGCGCGTGGGCCGCGGTCCGTGGTCGCGTCTTCGCGTAAACCATTCCATGGTCATTAACTATTTATGCGGATGGGGCGGTGCAAACGAGCGCGAAACCTGGCGTGAGCGGCGCGCTTTGCCTTTGGCGCGATCAACCTTCGGCGCCTTTGGCCGCATGCGGAGTGCGGCGGCGCGGTGGTACTTCGGTCGCGTGATCGATCGCGGCGCCGTCAGCAACGGCGGCGGCGATCGTGGCGGCATGCTCGAATTCGTGGACATCGGCTTGGATGGCCGACGCGCGGCGCGCGGCGCGCGGTCGATCTCCGGCGAGTTCGACAATGGTGGTGCGCAGATGCGTAGCGAGCCGCCGATAGGCCGCCGCGCCGGTTGTGCCTTGCGCAACGTCGTGCAGTTCCGCCGCGCCGATTACGCGGCCGATGCGCACCTCGACCGGCGCATGGCGCGGCACGAACGCACCTTTGCCCAGCACCTCAAAGGAGCCGCGAATATGGATCGGGAGCACGTCGCATCGCGATCGCATCGCGAGGAAGCCAGCGCCGCTTTTGAATTCGTGGATCGCGCCGTCGGGTGAGCGGGTGCCCTCGGGAAACATCAGGACGCTGCGCCCGGCGGCGAGTTCGGCGAGCGCGCCGTCGAGCGAATCGAGTTGCGCGCGTTCGCGATCGATCGCAAGCAGGTGAGTGAAGTTGCGTGCGACGAAGCGGCGCAGCGGCGTCTTGAAGAAATAATCCTTCGCGGCGAGCACCACCAGATCGCGCCCGGCCGCGCCGAGCGCATGCGCGACGAGGCCGAAGTCGAGATGGCTCGCGTGATTGGCGACGACGATCACGTTGCGATTCGCCGGGATATTGCCGCGGCCCATCACGCGCGGCTTGAGCCACGAATCGAACGCCGCGCCGATCGAGCGGCGCAGCGCGAACTCGCCGACGCGCCGGAGCGGCGCCGGGAGTTCGACGGTGAAGGGCTCGGCGAAGCGCGCGTAAGAGGGCAGGCGGGGGCGGACGGCGCCGTCGCCTGCCAGGCGTTGCAGATCACCGACCGTTGCGGCGGCGGAAAGCTCGTCGGCGGTGACCTCGCGGCCCGCCTTAACGGCGATCTGTTCGGCGAGTTCGGCCAGTGCGAGCGAGTCGAGACCGAGATCCTCGATGAGCCGCGTGCCGGCGCCGATTGGCACCGTGCCGATCGCGACTTGCGCCAACGCCTGCGCGAGCCACGGGACGATTTCGCCGCCGGTTGCCGCGGCCTCGCCGTCGCGCTTGTCGAGCGGCCGATCGAGAATCTCGCGCAGCCGCGCGGCGACTTCCGCGCGCTTGATCTTGCGCGTGCGGGTGCGCGGTAATTCGGCCTCGCTGAAGCGCAGGATGCGCACGCGGCTGTGCGGATTGAGACCGGCGGCGACGGTCGCGAAGTGCGCGCGCACGCGGTCTTCGATCGCGCGGCGGCTCTCGCCGCGCGCGTAGGCCGGCACGACCAGCGCGGCAACCTGCTCGCCCGCGCCGATAGTGAGTCCGGCGACCGCGAGCTCGCGGATAAAGGGGCTGTGGCCGTATGCCTGTTCGATCTCGTCGATATAGATATTGTTGCCGCCGGCGTCGACGATGACGTCCTTGGCGCGGCCGACAATGTAGAGCCGGCCGGCAGCGTCGAAGCGGCCGAGGTCGCCGGTATGCAGCCAGCCGTCCTTGAGCACCGCGGCGGTCGCGGCCGGATTGCGGTAATAGCCGCTCATCACGTTGGGGCCGCGTGCGATAATCTCGCCGACGCCGCTCGCGCCGGCGGGACTGTCGATGCGCACCTCGAGCTTGCCGAGCGGCTGGCCGACCGAGCCGGCGATCAACGGCTCGTCGGGCCGGGCGACGCTCAGCACCGGTGCCGCCTCGGTCAGGCCGTAGCCTTCGAGCAGCTTGATGCCGAGGTCGTTGAAAAATGTGGCGACGCGCCGCGGCAACGCCGCGCCGCCACTGACGGCGAGCCGCAGATTGCCGCCGAGCGCATTGTGCGCCGGCCGAAAGAGCATCGCGCCAAAGTTGACGTGATAGTCCTGATCGAGGCGTTGATTGAGGTTGCGCAGGCGATCGAAGGCCGCCGCGAACAGTGGGCCGCGCCCCTCGACTTCGTCGACGATCCGCCGGTGCACCGCTTCCCATAGTGCCGGCACGCCGATCAGCGCGGTCGGCCGCACGTCGGCCAGAGTGCGCGACAAATTGGCGGCATCGACGCCCAACGGGTAGACGATGCGTGCGCCGCTGGCAATCGGCAGCAGCATGCCGCAGGTGAATTCGAGCGTGTGATGGAGCGGCAGGATCGAGAGTACGGTGTCGTCGGCGCCGAGTGCGAAGACTCGCGCGAGCATCGCGACTTCCGCGGTGAAATTGCCATGCGTGAGCATCACGCCCTTGGGCGTGCCGGTGGTGCCGGAGGTGAAGACGATCGAGGCGATCGTCTTGCGCTCGGCGCCGACCGGCGCGACCGGCGCAGTGCGCAATACGAAGGGGCGATGCAATTCGCCGATCTCGATCTCGATGGCTCCAGGAGCAGCCATGTGGACCGCCTTGCCGAGTCGCTTGCGGCAGGCGGCCGAAATCAGAGCGGCCCGCGGCGCGGCGATGCGGCCGATGGCGGCGAGTTCGTCGGGGGCGATCAGATGGTCGAGCGGCACGGCGACCGCACCCGCATAGAGAATCGCGAAGTAGGCGATAACCCAGTCGGGTGAATTCTCGGCGATCAGCAGGACGCGATCGCCCGGCTTGATTGCGCGTCCACCGAGCATCAGTCCGCCGCGATGGGCGCGGTCGCGCAGTTCGCGATAGCTGATTGGCGTGCGTTGGCGGGAGAGTTCGCGCGCCTCGAGCGCGGGCTGCGCACCAAATCGATGGGCCGCGCTATCGAGCATTTCGATCAACGTGCGATGGCGCGGGACGCCGCGCGGGCGCACCCGCGTATGCAATTCGAGCTGCCCGAAGATATGGCGGCGCAGGCCCGGCAGATGGACGTCGATCCAGTAGCGGGCCCAGTCGATGCTTTCCGGATGATAGGGATGGCGCGCGGCGTCGGCGGGCTCGATCGTGGCGTAAAGCGCGCGGATATTTTTGCCGTGAAAGGTGTAGACCAGATCCTGGATATAGGGCCGGTAGACCGCGACCAGCGATCGCGCCATCGCGGTGTTGTCGGCTAGTTGGGCGATCCGATCCTCGAATTTGCGCGCCGGAGCCGACCCCTCGCCCATCACGGTGCGGGCCAGCGCGGCGGCCTGCTTGAGCATCGCGGGCAGCGTCGAGCTGAACATCTCGTAGGTGCGATGGGAGACCACGACGGCTTCGAGATGCGGTGCGAGCTTGCCCATCGGACCGCCGCGCCGGCGATGCTCACGGCGGTTGCTGAGCGCGGTCAGTTCGACCAGCCGGCGCATCGGCAACGGATTAACGTCGGAGGTGCAGAGCTGATAGATGGGCTGGTGGCGGCCCAGCAGGAGCGCGGCCAGGATCGGGACGATCGCGTGGGCCGCGAGATCGACCGGGATGACGTCGAGCACCAGGTCGCCGCGCGCCGGATAAAATCGATAGCCGCGGCCGGCCAGATAAGTCAGCGGCGCGCTGGTGTTGACGCCCTGGTTCCATCCGGGAAGCGGATCGCGAAGCGCGCTCTCGATCACCGACGGACGGACCACGGTCGCCGCAACCGCGCCGCGCGCGGCCAGCACGATCTGCTCGCCGAGGCTCTTGGTGTAGCTGTAGGTATTGGGCCATCCCCAACTGAGCGCGCGGCGGCGCCCGATCGCCTTGAGCCGATCCTCGACCCAGCTTTTGCGCCGCGCCTCGATCGAACGATCATGATGGTCGGCGCGCTCGTTATGGTCGCCCGCCGCGTCGCTCTCGCGATCGCCGGTCGCGGCGAGGTGGAACTCGGCCAGGCGCGACTCGTCGTGCGATTCGGCCTCGACGCGATCGATTGCGGCCTGGGCGTCGCGCAGTTCGCGGAGCAGGTTGAAGTTACGCCGTCCGTTGGGACACCAGTCGGCCGGCAGGTCGTCTTCGTAGCGCTGGCCGTCGGCGACGCCCGCCGCATAGCAGGTCGAGACGTGAAGGAGGGCGGCGCCGTGGGTGCGGCAGAACTCGACGATATTGGTCACGCCGTCGGCGTTGATCGCGATCGCCTTGGCCAGCGACGCCTCGAAGTTGACCAGCCCCGCGCAATGGATCACCGCGTCGATCGAGCCGGGACGCGGCATTTCGGCGCTGTCGGCGGCGAGGCCGGGCTCGGTGATATCGCCCGCAATCACCGCGACCTTACCCTCGACATACCGGTCGAAGCGCGCGCCCAGCCGCTCGCGCAGATGAGCGAGCGCGGGCGAGTCGAGAATCTCGCGGCGCAAGCGGTTGAGGCTCGAGCGGCGATCGCCGCGAATCAGCAGATAGATGCGATCGAGTTCGGGGTGATGTTCGAGCAGGATCGCGAGCAGCACCTTGCCGAGAAAGCCGGTCGCGCCGGTAATCAGGAGATGGCGCTTGCGCAGCACCTGCTCGAGCGGCGGCATCGCGCCCGCGGTGGCCGCGGGATTGCGTACACGGGCGCGACGCGAGGCGGGCCTATTCGACATCCGCGATCACCAGCGGGGGCAGATGCAGATAGGTGATGCTCGCCGAACGGCCGTGATCGGCAGTGGCCATCGCGATCGCCTCGTCGAGCGTGTCGGCCGCCTCCCAGCCCATTCGCGCGGCGACCTGCGGCTCCTCGCAGCCAGCCGCGATCACGCGCCCGAGGTGCTGGCGCGCGGGCTCGCCCCAATACCACATGTAGAAAGGATGTACGCCGTGGTAGGCATGGCCGAAGCGATACATGTGCTTGTAGGTTGGATTGGTCGCGAACTCGGCCTCGAAGCGCTTCTCGAGTTGCATCGCGTCGGTGGTCTCGGCCAGGCATCGATGGAAAAACTCGATGTAGCTCGGATGATGCTCGGGGTGAAATTCGTCGCGCAGCGGATGACAGATGATCATCGTGCCGCCCGGCTTCACCAGCGGCTGATTGCGATACATGTTGAACAGGTAGCCCAGTCCGGTGCACTGCACGAGAACCGGATTCATGATCGAGTTGACGTTGTACGGGCAGATGTACGGTACGCCGACGATCAGGATGTCGGACTGGCCTTTGACCGGCACCGCGTATTGCTGGAAGACCCGCGCCAGGGCCTGCCGATGGACCGCTTCGGTCTCGCCCGCCCATACGCCCGTGAGACCGTAAGGTGCGGCGTACTGATGCATCATCTGGCGGCGGGTGTCGTTGGAGAGATTGCCGAGCGTCCAGCGGAAACCCTTGAGCCGCGCGCGATCCCAGTCGTTGAACTGATCTTCGTTCTTTTGCAGAAAGTCGAGCACCCCGCCGTACATTTGCGTATTGACAGCGGTCTCGATGGAAAAAACATTGAGCTGCGAATTGACCAGCCGGCCCATCCGGTTGGCCGAGCTGTGCAGCGCCGAGCGCTTGGGATCCATGTAGGAATGGCTGTCGCGCAAGGTCGCCGGATTATGGTGATGGCGCAGGCTCTGGTAGGGCGCGAGACCGACGGCGACCGATTTGTGCCCGCCATCCATCGGCACCAGGTTCAAGTTAAGATAGATGACCAGGTCGGATTCGGCGGCGCGCCGCGAGAGCCAGACCTCTTCGCCATGATCCGTCTTGCCGAGCATCGCGAGTTCGGCGCGGTTTTCGCCGTCGAAGTTGTAGAGCCGGTCGGGCCAGTATTGCTTGAAGGCGCGCTCGCCCACCATTCGGCGAATCTCGCTCTCGGTCATCCGCCGATGGAGCGCGGTGGCGACGATCAGATGAACGTCGTCGACGCCGTAATCGGCCAGCGTCTGGAGCACCTGGTTGAGCAGGCGCTCGCGGATATCGGGCCGGCGCATCGGCGGCAGCGGCAGGCTGATGTCGTCCAGCGCGATCGTCACGCGCATGTTGGGATTGAGCTGAGCGAACAGCGGGTCGGCATTGAGCGGACGGAGCAGCGCATAACGAATCGCCGCGTCGGGGTCGGGCAGGGCGTCGAGCGGCGGCGGCGGATAGATCACCCGGGTGCCGGCCGGCAACTTCTCGAACATGAACTCGTCGCCGTATGGAATCAGGCGCGGCGCGGAGCGGCGGTTGAGCGTCACGACCAGGTCGCGGCGCGCGCCAACCTCATGCTTGAGCTCAGCCTGCTTGAGCTCCTTGAGCTTAGCTTCGGGCCGCGCCATCGAGCTTCTCCTCGGTCCAATCTTGCGCCGCAGTGCCCGGATCGAGGCTGTCGACCGCGCCTCGGCGCGCCTGCGCCTTAGCAAAGCGCAGCACGGGCCATTGCCGGCTCTGCGCGATCGCCCGCAGACGCCGGTCGGGATTGACCGCGACCGGATGGCCCAGGGCGATCAGGAAAGGCAGGTCGTAGCGCGAATCGGCGTAGCCCCAGCAATCGGCCAGGTCGACGTCGTGTTCGGCGGCGTAAGTCGCACACCAGGCGGCCTTGGCTTCACCCGCCATCACCGGCTCGCGCAGGCGGCCGGTCGCGCGGCCGCGGCTATAGATGAGACGGTTGGCGACGAAGGTGTCGATGCGCAGGCGGCTGGCCAACGGCGCAACAATGAAATCGGGCGAACCGGTGACCAGCACGGGCGCGAAGCCGGCGGCGCGGTTGGCCTCGATAATGTCGAGCGCGCGCGGATACAGATGGGCCATCAGGATGCGCTCGCAATACTCTTCGCCCAGCGCCTCGAGGCGATCCTGCGAGATGCCTTTGAAGGTCTCGTAGAGGGCGACATTGAGCAGATGGCGATCGCGCCGCTCGGCCATGTAGAGCATCGGCAGGCGTGCGACGAAGGCGGCGAGATAGCTCACCCGCCCGCTCCATTCGCCGAGGTTGGCGAATATAAAGATCGCGGCATGGACCAGGTTGAGGTCCATCAGGGTGCCGTCGAGATCGTAAAACGCAGCGGCTTGGGGCACGCCGCGCGCGACGCGCGCACGCGACCTGGAAGCTCTGGTTTTCGGCTGAACTGACATGTCAGTCTACTTTCGGGCCACAAAAAATCTGGTTCTGTGTCGGCGGCGCAGCGCCGAGACCGGCGGCTTCGAGTAATTCGGGCCGGGCGACGCCGCGCAGGCCGAAGTCGAGCACCTCTTCGGCCAGCGCGCTAACGTCGCTTCGCTGATCGCGCGACAACTGGCCGACGACCTCTTTGACCCCGCCCAGGATGCAATAAGCGACCGGGCGCGTGTCGCATTCGCGCACCAGGTTCATCTCGATACCGAGGTCCAGCGAGCGCTGGATCTGATCCGTCACGCGCTCATAAAAGTCGTGGATGCGCGCGTCGAGGTCACGGTCGAAGCCGGTCGAATGGTTGAGCAAAATATCGGTCAACTCGCGCTCGGCCAGGACAAAGGTCAGGACACGTTTGAGATTTGAGCGCAATTGCTCGACCGGCTCGGGTTCGCCGGGTCCGATCTTGAGCCGACGGATGCGGCTGCGCAATTCGCCGAGGGCCTGTTCAAGCAATTCCGCAAAGATGTTGCGCTTGTTCTGGAAGTAAAGATAGAACGTGCCGCGGGCGATGCGCGCCTGCGAGATGATGTCGGCGATATTGGTGCGGTGATAGCCCTTACGGGCAAACAGCCGCTTGGCGTGGCGCAGAACCTGCTCGCGCCGGGCCTGTCGCTCCATGCGTCC
>DATLRA010000011.1:0-3934 GCA_035534935.1 Binataceae bacterium (SeqCode) | reverse complement strand
GACGGCCTTGACCAGATGGCCGCGCGGCACGGCGCCGACGATCTGTTCCTTGACCTGTCCGCCCTTGAAGATGATGAGGTTGGGAATCCCGCGCACGCCGTAGCGGGCTGGCGTTTCCTGGTTGTCGTCCACGTTCATCTTCACGACCTTCAGGCGGCCGGCGTAGTCATTGGCGAGTTCATCAACGATCGGGGCGATCGCCTTGCAGGGGCCGCACCACGGCGCCCAGAAATCGATCAGCACGGGAGTCGAGGATTTAAGGACTTCCTGCTCGAAATTACTGTCGGTGACATGAACAATCTTCTCGCTGGACATCGCAATCAATCTCCTCGCCGAAGCGTTGCTGGTTTGAACATAAGGTCGCCGGATCGCGCAGTCAAGCAAGCCCTCTCGGCGCGGCGCTGAGGCACCGAGTCCGCCCGGCTCAGCGCATCGGCGCCGCCGAATGCTGGGTCGCGCTCCGATCGGCCAGCAATGACTGCGAGCGCTTGAGTGCGGCTTCGGTCTCGCGAATCAGGTCGGCGAAGACCTCGGCTGCGGGCTTAATCTCCTTGATCAATCCCGCGCCCTGCCCGGTCGGCATGAAGGTGCGCTCTGCGTCGGCCTCGCCGCTCGTGCCGGCGAAGTTCATGACGCCGTTGCGCCGCGAGATCATCGCTTGCTCGGGGAACGGCTTGATCTTCGACGGGTCGCGCTCCCATTCCGTCGCGTACGAGGTGCGAATCACGCGGCACGGCTTGCCGGTGTAGCATCGGGTGCGGAAAGAGGTGTCTTCGTGCGCCTTGAGAATCGCCTCGCGATAGACTTGCGCGGCCTGCGCCTCCGGCGTCGCGATAAAGCGCGTGCCGATCACCACGGCCTGCGCGCCCAGTGTCAATGCCGCCGCGATCTGGCGTCCGTCGGCGATTCCGCCCGCGGCCAGCACTGGCAGCTTGACCGCGTCGATCATCTGCGGCACCAGCGACAGCATCCCGATTTCGCCGGTATGCCCTCCCGCCTCGGTTCCCTGCGCGACCACGACGTCCACACCGGCGGCCTGGGCCTTTTCGCCGTGATGCACCTTGCCGCACATCGCGACGACTTTCATCCCGTGCTCGTGCATCGCCTTGATGAACTCGGTCGGCACGGCGAGGCCGGCCACGAAGATGCGGACCTTCTCTTCGATCAGCACCGGCATGTGCGGACGCATCATGTCGGGAATCGGCGCCAGCAGATCGACGGCGAACGGCTTGTCGGTCAGCTCGCGGGTCTTGCGGATTTCAGCACGCATCTCCTCAGGAGAAAGCGATGCCGCTCCGATCACGCCCAGCCCTCCGGCGTTTGAAACCGCCGCGACCAGCTTGTGCATCGCCACGCCGCCCATCCCGGCCAGCAGGATCGGGTACTTGATTCCAAAATAATCGCAGATCGGGGTCTCCAGCATGGGTCCGTCACTCCTCGAAGAAAGCGGCGCGCGGGCTCGCTTCCAACTGACCCTATACGACGCCCCGATACGATCACACAAGCCGGGCGGCGACGGCCCGGACGGCCGAGCGATCGATCCATCTCGCCGCCATCCTGCCTAAGGGGCACGGGTGGGCTTCGTCGTGCGGCGCCGCCTCTGCTAGATGTTATTCAATAACCCCGCCGCGGCGCGGCGGGCGCAGGAGCTTCTCGATGGATTTGGACTTGAAGGGAAAAGTCGCGATGGTGACCGGTGGCAGCCGCGGCCTGGGCCGCGCGATGGCTGAGGCGCTTGCCGCCGAGGGCATGAGCGTAAGCATCTGCGCGCGCGACGCGCACGCGGTGAAGGCTTGCGAGCACGCGCTTGCTGAAATCAGCGCGAAAATCGGCGCCAAGCCGGCGGCGGGATTTGCCGGCGACGTCACCAATCTGGCGGACATGGAGAACTGGGTCGCCGCGGTCGCGCGCGATTGCGGCCGAATCGACGTGCTGGTCAACAACGCCGGCGCGGCGCGGCCCGGAGCGCTGGCCGAGCTGCCGGAATCGGCATGGCAGGAGCAGTTCGACCTGAATCTCTTCGCGCCGGTCAGGCTTTCGCGGATGGTGGCGCCGCATCTTGAGCGCCAAGGCGGCGGCTCGATCATCAATATCGGATCAATCTACGGGCGCGAGTCGGGCGGTACGCTGACCTACAACGCCTCGAAGGCTGCGCTGCATTCATTCACCAAGATGCTGGCGCGCGAGTTCGCGCCCAAGGGAATTCGGGTCAACAGCGTCGCGCCGGGATCGATTCTGGTGCCGGGCGGAGGCTGGGAGCGCCGCTTCAAGGAAAATCCCGCGTTCGAGAAAGATTTTCTGGCGCGCGAGATGCCGGCCGGGCGGCTTGGGCGCGCGGACGAAGTCGCGTACGCGGTCGTGATGCTGGCCGCGCCGCGCGCGAGCTGGATCACGGGCGCCAATCTCCCCGTCGACGGCGCGCAGGGCCGATCGATCCTGTGAGAATTGCGGCTCGCGCACCTCTGGCCGCCTTGCTGATGCTAGCGTTCGGCGCTGCGGGCGGATGTTCGGCGCCATTGCCGACGACCCAGTTGCCGCCGACGCGGCTGGTCGCGCCAGCGCTCGAATTTCCGCAACTGCGCGACTATCGCGGAGTTATAGATTGCCGATTCAGAGCCGCGGGAATGGATCAATCGCAGGTCGCCGATCTGGCGCGCATCGCGCAGATCGATTTCGTGACGGTCGGCGATATCGCGCGGCCGGGGGAGATCGACTACGGAATTGGCGGCTTCACCTCGGAGATTCTGATTATCCCGGGCGCGTCGTTCCGGGTCGGCGGCGGCGAGATCGTTGGCGTGAATCTGCTCCAGCCGATCGATCCGTCGCGCCCGGCGGCCGAGTTGATCGGCGCGATCCACGATCAGGGCGCGCTTGCGATTGCGGCCGATCCGGCCTCGTTCAAGTCGGTCGGCGATTACGCGCTGGCCGACGCGATGGAAGTGTACAACCAGAATTCCGAGTTCGCCGCCACCAGTCCGACCGCGCTTTTCTGGCGCGCGATGTTCTTCCAGACCGATCACTTTTTGCTCGATCTCGCGCCGCGCCCCGACGCGAATCTTGCGCTCTACGACACGATGATCGCCGGTGCGCGCGTGACCCTTGTCGCAGGGCTGGGCGCGCCGGATAATCTATCCGTGATGGGGTTGAAGGTGGGGACCTTCGAGCAGTTGTTTCTCTTCTATACTACTCATCTGCTGGCGCGTGAGCGCGGGGTTGACGCGCTGATGGACGCGATGCATCGCGGGCACGCATACGTGAGCTTCGACATTCTTGGTTACGTGGGCCAGTTCGCGTTCTATGCGCAAAACGGCGACACGCTCACGATGATGGGCGACGAGGTTCGGCTGGCCGACGGTCTTGCGCTCAAAACCGAACTCCCGGACAAGGCCGATCGGATCGTGATACTCAAAGACGGCGCTCAGGTCGCATTTGCCGATGACGCGGAAGATTTTGAATTCGCGCCCAAGTCGGCGGGGGCGTATAGAGTCGAGGCGTGGCGCCGCGGTCATCTGTGGATTGCGTCGAACCCGGTTTACGTGCGGTAAGCCGCGAAGAACCGTAGCGGGTAAAATGCCATGAAAGGGAAATTGATTTCGAGCGCGCTTGTGATTGCCGTGATCGCGATCTGCGCCGGATGCGGCGGCGTCGCGCAGGATAATCCCGACTCACAAATAGCCAGTCTGCAAGACGGTAGAACGAACTACTCGCAAGTGATCGCGAACATGGGCAAACCCTACCAGGATTATGGCTCGCCCGACGGCGGCAGGACGGTGGTTTACAAGCTGAACCAGCAGCAGGCGGATTCCGATACGCATATCCCCATGCTCGGACCGTATATGGGCGCGATTAGTCAAGTGCAAAACAAGATGACGCTCACGTTCGATTCCAATGGTGTCCTCACGAGCCATTCCTCGCAGGTCACTCCCGCCTCGCA
>DATLRA010000010.1:0-14640 GCA_035534935.1 Binataceae bacterium (SeqCode) | reverse complement strand
GACGAACCGACAAAACTCGAATCACCGGATCGCTCCAGCGCTAGCGGCCCTGAAATAACAAAGATAACTGCCGAAGTAACCCGCCAAGTAATTACACGGGTTTCGCGGCTCTTTTCTGGTCCCTACCTCCGCCTGAAGTTCTGATTGGTTACAACGAAGCGTTCCAGGGCGCTGCGGAACGCATCGTTGCAATGGCTGAGAGCCAGCTCAAGCATCGGCAAACGATGGAAAGCAGGGTCGTTCAATCGAACTGCACGAACGAGCGGGCGGGATTAGTAATAGGTGCAATCCTGACCGGAATTGCGATCATCGGCGGAATCTATCTTGCCGCCCATGATAAGCCTCTATCCGGATTTGGCGTGATTATTGTGGATTTGGCAACCCTGGCGGGCGTCTTTGTATATGCTCGACAAGCGCAGGCCAAAGAACGGGCGCAAAAAATTCAGCCATTCAAACAAACTCATGAGCAAAGCCCTACCCCGCCAGTGGCTTAATTAGGCCAGTACCCCCGCCGGGGGGGGAGGGGTTGAGTATGGCCGGGCGATTGGGTAGGTTGAGGGGCTCTACTTGCGGGGCGGTACACTCCAATGAACAGCGTTATCCAGAAAATCGAAGAGCGCGCATTGCGCCCGGACCTCCCCCAGTTTCGCGCGGGTGACACGGTGCGGTTGCAGGTCAAGGTGGTCGAGGGCGAAAAAGAGCGCATCCAGCAGTTCGAGGGCCTGGTCATCAAGATCAATCGCGGCTCGAGCCGCGCGACCTTTACCGTGCGCAAGGTCTCGTACGGGATCGGCGTCGAGCGCATCTTTCCGATGCATTCGCCGCGGATCGAGAAGATCCAGGTGCTGAGCCGGGGCAAAGTGCGCCGCGCCAAGCTCTATTATCTGCGCGAGTTGTCGGGCAAAGCCGCCCGGATCGAATCGATCAGCTAGAAATTCTCCGCAGCAGGCCCTCGGCGTCATTCTGAGCGCAGCGCAGAATCCCGAGATTCTTCACTGCGCGGACTCCGTTCAGAATGACGAGATGCCTTGTGCGAAATTACGTAAGGGCGTCGCGCGATTCACTTCGATCGCGGAGGCATGCCGACGAGCAGATCGCATTCGAGCCGCGCCCCTTCGCATACCGTGAGGCTCTCGGCCTCGATCCTTCCCCGGACCCGCGAGCGTGCGCCGAGCACGACCGATTTGGCGCCGATGACGTCGCCGTGCAGCTCACCCAGAATCAGGATGCGCGGGGTGCGGATGCGGCCGTTGACCGCGCCCTCCTCGCTAATCACCACCAGGTCGGTCGAGCTGACTTCGCCGCGAAAATTGCCCTCGATCCGCACTGGCTCCTGAAAGACCAGCTTACCCGAGACATTGATGTTGCGGCTGACCGCGATGCGCGTGCGCTCCTCGATCCAGGCGGCGCCGGGCGCATAGGGGAGCGCCACGGCGGGCGGGCGAAAGGCCTCGGCGGCAGCGGCCGGCGGGGTGATCGCGGTATTTTTCGCAGCCGGAGATTGCGGTCGGTCGGTCGGTCTCATCGCAACTAACGGCGCCTCAATCACGCGGCGCCTCAATCACGGCGCGGGAAATACATGGCAGGCGACCGCGTGGCCGCCCCGTCCGCTGATCAGCGGCGGCTCGGCCGTCGTGCAGATATCTTTCGCATAAGGGCATCGTGGATGGAAGGCGCATCCGCTGGGCGGATGGAGCGGGCTCGGCACCTCGCCGGGCAACTTGATGCGCGCGGGACGCGCGGCGGCGTCAACAGTGGGGATCGCGGAGAGCAGGGCGCGGGTATAGGGATGGTGCGGCGCGGCATAGATCTCGTCACGGTCGGCCAGCTCGACGATTTTGCCGAGATACATAATCGCGACGCGGCGGCTGATGTGCTCGACCACGCGCAGATCGTGCGCGATGAAGAGATAGGTCAGGTGCAGGTCGTCCTGCAGGTCCTGGAGCAGGTTGATGATCTGCGCCTGGATCGAGACGTCGAGCGCCGAGACCGGTTCGTCGAGCACCAGGAAGCGCGGCTCGACGGCGAGTGCGCGCGCGATGCCGATACGCTGGCGCTGGCCGCCGGAGAATTCGTGCGGGTAGCGATCGAGCGCCTCGGGACCCATCCCGACCCGCGCGAGCAGGCGCGTGATGCGTTCTTCTTTTTCGCGGCCGCGCGCCAGGTGATGAATCTCTATGCCCTCGCCGACGATCGCCCGCACGCGCATCCGCGGATTGAGCGACGAGTAGGGATCCTGAAAGACCAGTTGCATCGAGCGGCGCAGGCTGCGCAATTCGGCGCGGCTGAGCGCGGCCAAGTCGCGGCCGTCGAAGATGACCTGGCCGGTGGTCGGCTCGAGCAGCTTGAGGATGAGGCGGCCGAGGGTCGATTTGCCCGAGCCGGATTCGCCGACCAGGCCGACCGTTTCGCCGGGCGCGATATCGAGGTTGATGCTGTCGACCGCCTTGAGCGCGAGGCGCTTGCGGCCGAGCAGATCCTCGGAGCCGGCCGGGAACTCCTTGCGCAGATTGACGCATCGCACGAGTGCGGCGCCGGGCGTTGGGGCGGCGGCGACAGGCGGCGCGACCGCCGGATCAGACGCGGATGCAGGCGGCATAATGATCGGGAGCCTTGCGTTCGAGGGCCGGTTGGGCGCGCGCGCAATCGTCGATCGCAAGTGGGCATCGCGGATGAAAGCGGCATCCGCTGGGCGGGTTGAGCGGCCCCGGGATAAAGCCGGGGATCGCCTGCAGGCGGCGCTGGCGCGCGCCGCCGATGCCGGGGATCGAGGAGAGCAGCCCCTTGGTGTAGGGACTCAGCGGATTGCGAAACAGTTCGGCGGTCGCGGCCTGCTCCATCACGCGCGCGGCGTACAGGATGGTCACGTCGTCGGCGTATTGGGCGACGATGCCGAGGTCGTGGGTGACCAGGATCACGCCGAGGCCGAGGCGCGCCTGGAGTTCGCGGATGAGGTCGAGAATCTGCGCCTGGATCGTCACGTCGAGGGCGGTGGTCGGTTCGTCGGCGATCAGCAGGCGCGGATTGCAGGCGAGCGCCATCGCGATCATCACCCGCTGGCGCATCCCGCCGGAAAGCTGATGGGGGTAGTCGCGGATGCGGCGTTCGGCGTCGGCGATGCCGACCATGCGCAGCGCCTCGACGGTGCGGTTGCGGGTCTCGGCCCGCGAGGTGCGCTGATGCAGGCGAATCGCCTCGCCGACCTGGCTGCCGATGGTGAAGACCGGGTTGAGCGAGGTCATCGGCTCCTGGAAGATCATGGCGATGCGTGCGCCGCGAATCGCACGCATCGCGGGTTCGCTGAGCGCGAGCAGGTCGGCGCCGTCGAAGGTGATCGAGCCGCCGACCACGCGCGCGCTCTCGGGCAGCAGGCGCATGATCGAGAGCACGCTGACGGTCTTGCCCGAGCCCGATTCGCCGACCAGCCCGGTGAGCTTGCCCGGCGCGACGGAGAAACTCACCCCGTCCACGGCGCGGAGTTCGCCACGCGGGGTAAAGAACGACGTCCGCAAATCTTTGACTTCGAGCAGGGGCTGCACGGCCGCCTAATCTAGCATCGCGCGGCCCGCAGCCGAAGCGCGGTCGTCGCGACGATCGGCGCGCGAGGCCGGTCAGCCGCGCGCCAGATCGGCGAGCGCCTTCGCCGTCGCGACCGGCTGGGTGAACATCAGCTCGTGGCCGCTCTTGATCGAGCACACGGTCGGATTGCGCAGCTTGCCGGCGAAGGTCTGCCACTTTTTCGGATCGTCGAAAATGATGTCGTCCTCGCAGAAGACGTAGCTGGTCGGCACGTGCGACTTGTAAAATTCGGCGAGCGAAGTGCGCTCGTTGGCCGGCGCGGTCGGTTCGGGTACCAGTGCCGAGAGCACGTAATCCTGCAGGTCGCGCGAGCCGTCCTGGATAAAGTGGCTGCGAAAGCGCTCGGCCGACAGCGTGAAGGCCGACGCGCCTTCGGCCAGGCCGTGCATATGCGCGGCCATCTCGGGCGGCATCAGCGGACCCATATCGACAAACGGGCTCGAGTCGTCCGAGATCACCAGGGCGGTGGCGAAGATCACGCGCTTGAGCCGTTGCGGGATGCGCTGGGCGACGCCGGCGATGGTCATGCCGCCGAGGCTATGGCCGACCAGCACGGCGTCTTTGAGATTGCGATCCTCGATCGCGCGCACGACGCTCTCGACGTAAAGCGCGCGGGTCGCCTTGGCCGGGTCGAGATGGTTCGTGCCATGCGCGGGCAGGTCGACCGCGATCGCATGATGTCCGGCCAGTTCAAGCTGGCGGATCACGCCAGCCCAACACCATGCGCCATGCCATGCGCCATGCACCAGGACGAAATTTTCCGCCATTGCCGTAAAGCTCCTTGCGTGGGTTCGCCGCGCCGCGGCGAGATCTAGCGGGCCGCGCGATGCGCTGTAAAGCCCGCGGCGCGCGCGGGTGCGAGTTCGTAATCGCGGTCATCGTGCGGCGGTACAGGCGTCGCAGGAGCGCAACCCATACCGCCGCGATGATCGCGGGTCAGGCGCGGCTGATCGCGATCACGCTGCCGTCGCCATCGGCGGCAACGTAGACCGTTCCATCGTTGCCGACGGTGACGCCGGCGAACGGATGCAACGGTCCGGGCAGCAGCCCCGGAATGCCCATCAGTAATTTCGGCACCACCCCGGGCGCGGCGCCGACCGGCAGCTTCGTGGCGATGGTCTCGCGCTTGCGGGTCTTGAGTGAAAAGGCGATGAGTTCGTGCGCGCCGGCGTCGACCACGTAGAGATTGTCGCCGTCAACCGCCAGGCCCTGCGGCTCCTTGAGGCCCTCGATAATCGCGGTCGTGGTGCCGCCGTCGATTTGCGCGACGCGGCCCTTGCCGGTTTCCGATACGTAGCACGCACCGCCGGCGCCCGCCGCGATGCCGGTCGGGCGGGAAAGTCCGCGCGCCTTATCCTTGAGCGCACCGCCCGCGATCTCGAGCACGCGGCCCTCGCCGCCGTCGACCACCAGCACGGCGCCGTTCGGGGCCACCGTGAGGTCGAAGAGGTCGTGCAGGCCGGTCGCGAGCACTTCCATCTCGTGGGTCACCGGATGATATGAGGTCACGTCGCCGCTGGTGGTCGTGACGATGACAGTACCGTTGGCGCCCTTGGTCACGCCGCGCACGAAGCCGGGGAAATGGCCGTCGAAGAGCAGACCGACGCGATGGTGCGCGCCGTCGCGCGCGACCGCCGCCATGCTGATGCCGTCGGCGGCATAGATCGTTCCGTCGTCGGCCATCGCCAGACCCATCGGCCCGCAAAAGCCCGGCGGGACCAGCCGTCGTTCGCTGCCGTTGGACATGATTTCGGCCACGCCGCCGTCGACGAAGTGCGAGACGAACAGGCGATCGGTGTCGGTCAGCGCGAAGTTGTCGATGCCGGGACGCATCGTGGTGACCACCTTGCGCTCGCCGGTCCGGATATCGAAGCGCAAAATCTCGCCGGTGCGGCCCTGGGTCGAGAGCAGGGAGCCCTTGCTGTCAAACTTGACCGCGGTTGGCACCGCAACCTGGTTGGTGAAAACTTCGGGCTTGCCGCCTCCGAGCGCGACCCGCCAGATCTCGTTGGCGCCGATCGCGGGGAAGTAGATCTTGCCGTCGGGTCCGACCGAGAGCGCGTTGGGCAGCGGCAGATTCTCCGCGATCATCCGCGGCGCGCGGCCGTCGGAGAATAGTTCGAAGAGGCGGCCGTCGTGGCGGCATTCGTCCATGAACAGGCGATCGCGCCACTGCGTGATGCCGTTGGCGGCGGGCACCTTGTCCGCGATGATGCGCAGGTCGCCGTTGGGCGCGCGCGCGCAGACCCGTTCGCTCATCACTTCGGTGATGTAGAGCGTGCCGTGCGAGTCGAAGGCCAGGTCGTCGGGCGCGACGATCGGGCCGCCGATCGGGCTGATGGTCGAGACCGCGCCGCTGGTCACATCGATCGCGCTGAGCTGGCTGCCGAAGGCCTGCGCGACGTAGAGCCGGCCGTCGGGCCCGACGCGCATCCCGTTGGCGCCGAACAGGATGCTCGGCGGGGTGACGGCACGCAGGGTCCATCCGGCGGCGACCGTCGCGGCCGTGGGTGGAACGAAGCGGCTGACTTGATTTGGCATAGGCGTCTCCTTCGGCGAATCGCGGTTAGCTGCGCGCCTCGGGCGGTCGCGGCGCGGGATACAGATTGCACCGGGATTATGCTAAACGGCAAGGGAAATTGACGTGCGCCGCCGAGCATAGGCGCCGGGCGTGCGCGGCATTCGATCGATAATTGGAGGAACCGCCAGTGGCATCAGTTGAGTTCGGCGTCGCAATTCCGTCGCCCAAGGGAATTCCCGACTTCGCCCGGCGCGCAGAGGCGCTCGGTTACGATTACCTGGTGAGCGGCGAGCACATGATGTTCCATGGGCCGGTCGCCAATTCGTTGATCGCGCTGTCGGTCGCCGCCGGCGCGACCACGAAGATCAAGCTGATGAGCACGGTCGTGCTGCTGCCGCTGTATCCGCCGATGGTCGTGGCCAAGCTGGCGTCGGTGCTCGACGTGGCGTCGGGCGGCCGCTACCACATGGGGATCGGAATCGGCGGCGAGTTCCCCAAGGAGTTCGAGGCCTGCGGCGTGCCGGTCAATCAGCGCGGCTCGCGGACCAACGAAGCGCTCGAAGTGATCAAGAAGCTGTGGACCGAGAAGAACGTGACCTTCGAGGGGCGCTACACCAAGTTCTCGGGCGTGACGGTGAGCCCGTCGCCGACCCAAAAGCCGCATCCGCCGATCTGGGTGGCGGGGCGCAAGGAGCCCGCGATGAAGCGCGCGGCGACCTACGCCGATGGCTGGATTCCGTACATGTACACGCCCGAGATGCTGCACGAGAGTATTACCAAGATTAAGCAGTTCGGCGCGGAGGCCGGGCGCGACATGAGCAAGTTCCGGCCGGGGCTGTTCATCTTTGCGTCGGTCTACAACGATCGCGATTTCGCCCGCGAGCAGGCGGCCAAGGCGCTGGGCGGCACCTACGCGCAGGATTTCTCGAAAATCGCGGGACGCTACACGCTCTACGGCAACCCCGCAGATTGCCGCAAGCGGCTCAAGGAATATATCGACGCGGGAGCCGGCACCGTGCTGATTAGCTGGGCCTGCCGGAGCGAGGATATCGATCAGAACATGAAGCTGGTGACCGAAGAAGTCCTGCCGGAGTTTCGCTAAGTCGTTGACGTCCGCGGCTGACGCGCGGTCGGCGCAAGGCTTATGACGTCGCGTGCGCGATCGGCGGCGGCGACCGTGCGCCCTGGGCTGGTGATCGCCGCGGCGCTGTCGGCGATGGTGATCGCGTTGGCGATCTTCGCGCTGCCGGCCGCGCGGGCGAGCGCCGCGCCGCGGACGACACCCGCGCCGTCGCGGCAGGCGGCGGCGTCCGACACGCTCGAGCGGATGGCGCGCGCGGCCTTTGGCGATCTGGCTCCGGCCGAGTTGAAGCTGGTGCGCAACGCGCCCTATCGCGAGTTGCACTGGACCGGTCCCAGTTCCGATCCCGACGACCCGTCGAACAATCTGGCGAAGGCCTCCTCATGGGGCGCCGACCGTAAGATCCGGGCCGCCGTGCTGGCTTGGCTGCTGACCGATCCGGCGGCGGCCAAGCTGGTGCATCCAAGCGGCGTTGGCGTGGCGGGCGCGCGGATTACCGGGGTGTTCGATCTCTCGTATCAGGTGGTCACGCCACCGCTGACGATTCTCAACTCCGCGATCCCCGACGGGATCGATCTGTCGTACGCGCACCTCGCCGACCTGGATTTGCGCCGCAGTTGGACCGGCACGATCGACGCCGAGCAGGCGGTGATCGCGGGCGACGTGGTCTTGCGCCTGGGGCGCTACGACGACGTGAATTTCTACCGGGCGGACCTGCAGGGCAGTCTCGATTGCACGGGCGGCCATCTGATCGGCGATCAGCCGTTGTCGCTGGTCGAGGCGACGATTCGCGGCGACGCACTTTTTCATAACGGCTTCGAGACCGGCGGTATGCTCGACTTCCGCCTCGCGCGGGTCGGCCAGGCGCTGAGCTTCAACGACGCGCGCTTTACCGGCACGGGCGACAATGGGCTTGACGCCGAGCGCGCGACTATTCGCGGGGCGCTCTACTGGGTCAAGATCGGAATCACGCCGCGCACCCAGCTCGATCTGAGCGGCACGCAGGTGGGTTCGCTGTGGGACGACGCGGCGAGTTGGCCGGCGGCGGGCAATCTGTTGATCACCGGATTTGTCTATGGCGATTTCAGCGGCGGTCCGGGCGATGCCGACCAGCGGCTCGAGTGGCTCGATCGGCAGCCCCAGGCGATGCTGGCGCAGCCGCAGCCCTATCGGCAACTGGCGACCGTGCTGCGCGCGAACGGCGCCGCAGAGGGCGCCACGCGGGTCGAAGTCGCCAAGCAGACGGCGCTCACCGAGTATGGCGGGCTGCCCTTGTCGCAGCGCATCTGGCGCCTAGCGATGCGCGTGACGATCGGCTACGGCTACCGTCCGCTGCGCGCGCTGTGGTGGGTGCTGGGCTTCGTCGCGGTGGGCACGGTGCTGTTTCGCCGCGGCTACCAGGCGCGGCTGATCACGCCGACCGAGGCGAGCGCTTACGAGGCCTTTTGCCGCGGCGGCGCGCCGCCGGCGCACTATCCGCCCTTCAGCAGCTTCATCTATTCGCTGGAGAATTTCCTGCCGGTCGTCGACCTGCATCAGGGCACCTACTGGCGGCCCAACCCGCGCCATCGCCCGACCCAGGGTGACGCGGCGTGCGCGGCCGAGACTGGGCGCGAGGCGCTGCGGGCACGGATGCTGCGCTGGTACCTGTGGCTGCATATCCTGGCCGGCTGGACGATCACGCCGCTGCTGTTCGCCGGACTGGCCGGTCTGCTGCGCAACGATTGAGGGCGCCGGTTTGTCGCGCCGCCGTGGCCTGCGCTAATGTCGCGGAACCAATCGGGCGGCGCGCGCCGGTCGCCTCCGATTTACCCAACCAAGGAGATTACGCGATGGCTAGTCCCGAGCTTCAGATGGCGAAAGATGCGATGAAGGCAGTGCTGGAAAGTGGGGCTACCACGCCGCAGCAATTGCGCGTGGTGTTCGAGCAGATGGCGGCCGGCACGCCGCTTGCTGCGGATATCAAGTGTGAAAAGGTCAGCGCCGGCGGGGTCGAGGCCGAATGGATCGCGGCGCCCAACGCCAGCGCCGATCGCGCCGTGCTCTACCTGCATGGCGGCGGCTACGTCATCGGATCGATCAATACGCATCGCGATCTGATGGGCCGTATCTCGCGCGCCTCGGGCGCGCGCGTGCTCGGGCTCAACTATCGCCTGGCCCCGGAGCATCCGTTTCCGGCGGCGGTGGACGATTCGGTCGCGGCGTACCGCTGGATGCTCGCGCAGGGGCTCAAGCCCAAACGGATCGCGGTGGCCGGCGATTCGGCCGGCGGCGGCTTGACGGTGGCGGCGCTGGTCGCGATTCGCGAGGCCAAGCTGCAAATGCCCGGCGCGGGCGTATGCCTGTCGCCGTGGATCGATCTCGAAGGGATCGGCGGCACGATGACCAGCAAGGCGGCAGTCGATCCGGTGGTGCAGAAAGAAGGGCTGCTCGGGATGGCGGCCGCCTATCTCGCCGGGCAGAATCCGCGCACGCCGCTCGCCGCGCCGCTCTACGCGGACTTGAAGGGCCTGCCGCCGCTGCTGATCCAGGTGGGCGAGGCCGAGACGCTGCTCGATGATTCGAACCGGCTGGCCGCCAACGCGAAGGCCGCCGACGTGCAGGCCACGCTCGAAGTGTGGCCCGAGATGATCCACGTCTGGCAGCTCTTTGCAGCGTTTCTGCCCGAGGGCCAGCAGGCGGTCGAAGTGATCGGCAAGTTCGTCAACGAGCGCACGGCCTAGCCGGCGCGCGCATACCAGGTTCACGCGAAACGACCGCGGTGGCGCTCATGCGAGTGCTACCGCGGCCGTCGTAATTCAGCGCCGAGCGAGCGCGGCTCGCAGCAAATGTTTCAGCCGAGTCTCTTAAGGCCGCAGGCGGACTGCGTCAAAGCCGCAGACGGACGGCGTCGGCCATCCGATGGACGATACCGCCTTCGCCGACCGCGGTCTGTGTAATCAGCGGCACCGACGAGACCGGCTTGCCGGCGATCGTGATTGCCAGTTCGCCGACCGGCGTGCCCTGCGCGAGCGGTGCGACCAGCGGCTGGGGCGGGAACGTCGCGGCCAGCGTGACCTTGGTCTCGTCGCCGCGCGAGACGGTGAAATAAGGCGTGCCGCCGGCCGGGGCGATCGGCACGCGCTCGGCGTCGCCCTGGTAGACGCGCAGGTCGGCGGGCGCCGCGCGATGCCAATCGGGGCTCACGGTGGTGAAAGTGCGAAAGGCCCAGTCGAGCAGCTTGTCGGTCTCGACCCGGCGCTTCTCCATGCTCGGCGTGCCCATCACGGCCGAGATCAACTGCATGTCGGGAGTGCGCGCCGACGCGACGAGGTGATAGCCGGCCTCGTGGACGTGGCCGGTTTTGATCCCGTCGACCCGCGCGTCATAGAACAGCAGCGTATTGAAGTTGCGCTGGGTGATTTTGTCGAAGGTGAATTCCTTGGTCGAGGTGTAATCGAGCGCCATCGGGAAATTCCCGATTAACGCGCGACCGAGCTTCACCATGTCGGCGGCGGTGGTGTATTCGCCGTCGACCGGCAGGCCGTCGGGATTGGCGAAATGGGTTTCGTTGAGGCCAAGCTTGGCGGCCTGATCGTTCATCTGCTCGGCGAACGCGTCCTGGCTGCCGGCGAGGTACTCGGACAGCGCCACCGCCGCGTCGTTGCCCGACGAGACCATCAGGCCGTAGAGCAGTTCCTTGAGCGGCACGCGCTGGCCCACCTGCAGAAACATCCGCGAGACCGAATTGTTGAGCGAGAGCCGCCAGGCGGCCTCGCTGATCGGCACGGGTGTGTCGAGTGTGACGCGCTTTTGGCTGAGCGCCTGGAGCGTCAGATAAAAGGTCATCATCTTGGCGAGGCTCGCCGGCTGCATCCGCTCGTGCTCGTTGTAGGCGTAGAGCAGGTCGCCACTGCGCGCGTCGATCAGCATCGCGGCATGGGCGTCGAGCGCGAAGGGCGCGGGGCGATCGCCGAAAACGTGGATCTGATCGAGCGGCACGGCGGGTGGCGGAGCGGCGCGTCCGCGACCGCGCGCGTGCGTACCGCCCTCTTCATCGGCCGCCGCCGACCTGGCGTGATGGGCGGCGCGCGCGACACCCGCGGCGGAGAGCACGCCGACGATCGCGAAGGCCGCGATAATCCATCCAAACCCGCTACTGAGAGACTTCATCGCCGGCCACCCCGCTCCGCAGCATTGCCCCATCCGTCGAGACTACGGCGCACGGCGCAACGCGGCAAGCGCCACGCCGCATGGCGATCGGACTTGCCGGCGCCGCGCGATCGGAATCAGCCCGCGCGCGCGGGCTGATTCCTTTTGCCGCCGATTCCAAATAAAAGTTCGGCAACGGCAATGGACATTTCGATCATTCTTCCGGTCCTCAACGAGAGCGACAATCTGCGCGTGCTGATTCCGCGTCTGGGCGCGCTGATGCGGCGCGAGCGGCTGGACTTTGAAATCCTGGTGATCGATGGCGGCTCGACCGACGACACTCGCGCCCTCGCCGAGGGGCTGGGCGCGCGGGTGATCCCCGAGCGGCGGCGCGGCTACGCCGGCGCGCTCGAGACCGGGTTCGCCGAAGCGCGCGGCGACTTTATCCTGACGCTCGACGCCGACATGTCGCACGAGCCGGCCTTCGTCGCCAAGATGTGGCGCGCGCGCCATCGCGCGGACATCGTGATCGCCTCGCGCTACACCCACGGCGGGGTCACCTATGCCGATTTCGTGCGCGACTGGCTGAGCCGCATTCTGAACTTCGCGATGCGCCGGGTGCTGTCGATGCCGGTGCGCGACATGTCGAGCGGGTTTCGGCTCTACCGGCGCGAGGCGCTGGCCGGCCTTGCGATCGAAAGCCGCAACTTCGAGGTGCTCGAGGAGGTGCTGGTCAAGGCCTACGCGCAGGGCTACAGCGTGTACGAGGTGCCATTCACCTATTTTCCGCGCGAAGCCGGCCAATCGCACGCGCGCCTGCTGCGCTTCGGGATGGATCTCACGCGGGCCGCGATACGCCTGTGGAAATTGCGCAACTCGGTCGCCTCGGCCGACTACGACGCGCGCGCCTTTTACAGCCCCATTCCGATCCAGCGCTTCTGGCAGCGCAAGCGCCATCGCATCACCACGCTGTGGGCGCGTGGCGCCGCGCGGGTGCTCGACGCGGGCTGCGGCTCGAGCATGATAATCCAGAGCCTCAACTACGCGGTCGGGATGGACTACAGCATGGGCAAGGTCCGCTACCTGCGGCGCTTCGGGATCCCGGTGCTGCGCGGATCGGCCTTCGCGTTGCCGTTTCGGGACGGGTCGTTCGACTGCGTTATCAGCTCGCAGGTGATCGAGCATATTCCCTACGAGGCGGCCCTGTTCAGCGAGCTCGACCGGGTGCTCGCGCCGGGCGGCACGCTGATTATCGGCACGCCCGATTACGCTAAAATCGGCTGGCGCATTATCGAGCCGCTCTACGGCTTTTTCGCGCCGGGCGGCTACCGCGACGAGCACATCACGCATTACACCTGCGAGAGCCTGACGCGGATCCTGATCGATCAGGGCTTCGTGCATGAGGCGACGGCCTATATCGCGCGCAGCGAATTGATCATGCGGTTCCACAAGGGCGCGCCGTCGGTCCGGGCCGGTACAGCAGCGCGGGGCGCCAGCGCCGCCGCCGCACCAATCGCCGATAGCGGCGCGGCCTGAGCCCAAACCTCACGGACGGCACGGCGGGCGCTATTGCGCTCGCCGCGCACCGCGCGCTTATTCTTTGGACGTGCCCTCGTTTTATGAATTCGCGCTGGTCTGCCAGGCGCTCGGCCAGACCCAGAGCCGCCTGCAGATGGCTGAGCTGGCGGGTGAATTTCTGGCCCGGCTGGACCCCGGCGAGGCCGCGATCGCCGCGCGCTTCATGGTCGGCCGCACGCTCGCCCAGGGCGGCACGGCCCGGCTTCAGGTCAGCGGCCGCGCGGTGTGGAAAATCGTCGCGGCGATGACCGGCGGCGAGGATCAGGGCGAGGAGATCTTCGCTGCGGCGATCGATTTTGGCGAGGCGATCGCGATGCTGTTGCGGTTGCGTCCGGCCGAGCCCGAACCCGCATTGACCCTGGCCGAAGTCGAGCGCAGCTTTATCGCGATGCTGGAGATCGAAGGGCGCAACTCGCGCCGCCGCAAGCTCGACGCGCTGCGCGCGCTGTTCGAGCGGGTGAGCGTACTCGAAGGCCAATACCTGGCCAAAGTTCTGATCGGCGAGATGCGCCATGGGATGAGCGAAGGCCTGATGCTCGAGGCGATCGCGAAGATGGCGGCGCGGCCGGTCGCCGAGGTGCGCCGGATCAATATGCTCGAGGGCGACCTCGGCCGCGTGGTCCGCGCGCTGCGCGAACCGTCGTCGGCGCCGCGCCCGGACGCGCCCGCGCCGGACGCATTGGCGCTGGACGCGGCGGCGGACGCCGCCATGGAAATCGTCGATGCGACTGCGCACCCGGCGCAGTCCGCGCCGCGCGACGGTGCGCCGCCGGTCCGCCCGATCAAGCCGATGCTCGCGCAACCGGCGCCGAACGTGGCCGAGGCCTTTCGCCTGCTCGGCGATCGGATCGCGCTCGAACATAAGCTCGACGGCGCGCGCGTGCAGATTCATTGCGCGGACGGCGCCGTGCGGATCTATTCGCGCCGCCTCAATGAGATCACGGCGAGTCTGCCGGAAGTGGTCGAGAGCGCCGCGCGTCTGGGCCCGCGCCGCGCGATCTTTGACGGCGAAGTGATCGCGGTCGACGCCGCCGGGCGCCCGCTCGCGTTTCAGGAAGTAATGCGCCGGTTCGGCCGCGTTCACGACGTCGAGCGGATGCGCGCCGCGCAGCCGGTGGCCTTGTACCTGTTCGATCTGATGGCGCTCGACGGCGAATTACTGATCGACGCACCCTATGCTGAACGCTACGCCGCGTTGACCGAAATCGCCGAGACCCACGGCCTCGGCGTGGCTGGCCACTGCGCGCCGGCATCGCTCGCCGAGGGCCAGCAATTCTACGCGCGGGCGATCGCGGCGGGCTACGAAGGGATCGTCGCCAAGGCGCTCGCGAGCACCTACATGCCCGGCGTGCGCGGCCGCGGATGGCTCAAGATCAAGAGCGTGCGCACGCTCGACCTGGTGATCGTCGCGGCCGAATGGGGCTACGGGCGGCGCCACGGATGGCTCTCGGACTATCATCTGGCGGCGCGCGACGAGCGTGACGGTTCGTTGGTCGCCGTGGGCAAGACCTTCAAGGGGCTGACCGACGACGATTTCCGTGCGATGACCGAGCGCCTGCTCGCGCTCAAGACCGGCGAGCAGGGCGGACGGGTGAGCGTGCGGCCCGAGGTGGTGGTGGAGGTTGCCTACAGCGATATTCAGCGCAGCCCGCAGTACGCCGGCGGGATGGCGCTGCGCTTCGCGCGTATCGTCGGCGTGCGCGGCGACAAGAGCGCCGACGAGGCCGACACGATCGCCACGGTCGCGGCG
>DATLRA010000009.1:0-24636 GCA_035534935.1 Binataceae bacterium (SeqCode) | reverse complement strand
CGGCGGCGGGCTTCTCGCGCTTTACGCGGCTGCCGATGAAAGACGATTTTGCGGTGCTCTACGAACTGCGCCCCTGAAGCGTGGGGCGTTTGCCGGCATGACGCATTCGCCGCCGCTCGCGCGCGGTGCTCATGCGGCGCGGCAGAATCTCTTGATTGCGTCGGTGCGCCGCGGACGGCACAGTTAGGGGCTGAACGGAGCACCGAACATCATGAGCACGAAGCAGCGCGAAATCACCCGCTCGGCCGAAATCCGCGAGCGCGCCGGCCATCCGATTATCGATTCGGACGGTCACGTCGTCGAATTCGAGCCGGCCCTGCTCGATTACATCCGCGACGCCGGCGGCAGCGCGATGCTGGAGCGTTACAAGACCGCGTTCGACACCGCCTTCTACTTCCGCTGGAATCACCTTACGCCCGAGCAGCGGCGCGAGTTCCGCGTGCCGCGGCCGGTCTGGTGGCCGTACCAGACCAAAAATACTTACGATCGCGCAACCGCCGCCCTGCCCCGGCTGCTCTACAATCGCCTCGACGAGATGGGCCTCGACTTTACCGTGCTCAATCCGAGCCAGGGGCTGTTCGCGTCGCATATCGGCGACGACGAACTGCGCCGCGTCACCTGCCGCGCGTTCAACAATTATCACGCCGATATTTTCCGCGAGTACGCCGACCGGATGACGCCGGCGGCGTGCGTCCCGATGCATACGCCGGCCGAGGCGATCGAGGAGCTCGAACACGTCGCGCGGCTCGGACTCAAGGTCGTGATGATGGCGGGATTCGTGCGGCGGCCGATTCCGGGGCTCGCGCGGCAGGCACCGGAAATGGCGCAGCACATGACCTGGATGGACAACCTCTGCCTCGACAGTCAGTACGATTATGATCCCGTTTGGGCGAAGTGCGTCGAGCTGGGAATCGCGCCAACCTTCCATTCGTTCGGCCTGAACTGGGGCATGCGCACTTCGATTTCCAATTTCGTCTACAACCAGATCGGCCATTTCGCGGCCGCCGCCGAGGGGATTTGCAAGGCGCTGTTCCTGGGCGGAGTGACGCGGCGCTTCCCGACGCTCAAGTTCGCGTTCAAGGAAGGCGGCGTGGCCTGGGCGGTCAACCTGTACTGCTCACTCTACGAGCGCTGGCACAAGCGCAGCCTTAAGATGATGGACAACGTCAACCCGGCCAATCTCGATCGCGCGCTCTATCGCGAGCTGTGCGCGCGGTTCGGCGGCAAGTTCACCGCCGGCCGGCTCGACGGCGACCTGGTGCTGTCCGAGCTCGAGGGCGGCAGCGGGCTCGACCCCGCGGAATGGGACGAATGGCGCCATTGCCGGATCGAGCGGCGCGAGGATATCCGCGACCTGTTCGTGCCGAATTTTTTCTTCGGCTGTGAGGGCGACGATCGCATGAACTCGCTCGCTTTCGATGGCAAGCGCAATCCGCTCGGCGCGCGGCTCAACGCGATCTACGGCTCCGACCTGGGCCATTACGATCTGACCGACCTGCGCGACGCGGCGGCCGAAGCGTGGGAGGGCGTCGAGGACGGGCTGATGAGTGAGACCGATTTCCGCGACTTCGTCTTGATCAATCCGATCAAGCTGCACGCCGGCATGAATCCCGGCTTCTTCAAGGGCACGGTGCTCGAGCACGAAGCCGACAAGGTGATGGCCGAACTGCGCGAGCGCGATCGCCCGGGCAACCACGCGATCGGCGCCGCGCGCTGATCGGCGCGATCGCGCGGACGCGCATCGTGCTACGCCATGCGCTGGCGCGACGCACTCAGCGGCCGGCAGCGGCGCTTTGCGGCGTCGGCTTGACGTGCGGCATCACCTGCTTCACGAAGCGCTCGAGCGAGCGCATGATCTCGCCATGCGGCATCCCGCCGAAATTCGTGATGAGCGAGAGGTGCGTCGCACCCATTGCCTCGTAATGGGCGATACGCGCGAGAGTTTGTTCAGGATCGCCGAAAATCACCTGGTTCGGATACATCAATTCGTAGTTCTCGTGAAGACGCTGGAAGACCTTGCCCAGGCCGGCGTAGCCCTGGTATTGGGCCGATTGGGCGTCGACGCGATTGGCGGCCGCCGCGAGTTCGAAATAATTCGTCAGGTAGGGGCGCGGGTAGTCGCGCGCATGGCTCGGCGATTCACCGATGAAGGTGTGGAGGCACATCATGACGTCGTGCGTGGCGAGATCGTGACCGGCGCGGCCGAGTGCGTCGCGGTATGACTTGACGCGCGCCGCGCCGTCCTCGGCGTTGCCGACGTACGGCACGTACATCAGGTTGTAGCCGCGCCCGCCGGTAAAGGCGAACGACTCGGGCGTCATGATGCAGGCGACGTAGATCGGCGGATGGGGCCGCTGGACCGGCTTGGGAATCACGTCGACGTTCTTGAGCGTGCGGAACTTGCCGGCATGGGTGACGGGACCGTCGGCCCACGCCTTGAGGATGATCTCGTGGGCCTCGTCGAAGCGCGCGCGGCTCTCGTCCATCGGCACTTCAAAGGCCTCGTACTCGATGTGCTGAAAGGCGCGTCCGATACCGAAGTCGACGCGGCCGCCCGAGAGATTGTCGAGCATCGCGAACTCTTCGGCGACGCGGACCGGATCGTTGAGCCCGATCAGCGCGACGCTCGAGCCGATGCGCAGGCGGCGGGTGCGCTGCGCGGCGGCAGCGGCAATCACCGGCACCGACGGGATCACACCGCCGTAGCGATGGAAATGGTGCTCGGCAAACCATACCGAATTGAAGCCGTTCTGATCGGCGAATTCGATTTCGTCGAGCATGTCGCCATAGAGCCGGGCGACCGATCCGTTGAGTTCGGGCCAGTAGGTCGGCAGATACAGGAGTGAGAACTTCATCGTATCCTCTCGGGCGGCGCGCCGGTGCATGCACGATTGCGGCGGCCCGGACATAATAGGCGCGATCGAAACGATACACTGCGGGCGACGCCCGTCGCCAGTCGGCGCGCCGACTGATTGCCTTTGCGCGCGGCGATGTGATTGTTTTGATGCGCGCGTGGCCGGAGCGGCGCGCGATCAATGGCGTCGATCGCCGCGGCCGATGCGCGGCGGCACGCGCTCGAACGGGAGGATAGGTTTGCGCACGAGAAAATCAGCAGCAACGATTTTCATCGCGTTAACGGCGATAATCGCCGCGTCGTCCCTTGCGGCGATCGCATTCGAAGCGCCGGGATTCGCGGGGCGGGCATGGGCGCAGGAACCGCCAGATCCCTTTCAGCCCGCCAATGAGGACACCCCGACCACCGGCAAGGCCGACTTCATGAAGCATTGCGCGCCCTGCCACGGCGACAACGGCAAGGGGCACGGGCCCGAAGTCAACCTGATTCCGGGCATTCATCCGTCCGACCTGACCAATATCGCGATGAAGAACGGCGGAATTTTCCCGCGCCAGGAAGTCGAGGACATGGTCGACGGACGCAAGGCGGTGCCGTCGCATCAGCGCTTCGACATGCCCTTTTGGGGCGTCAATTTTCAGCAATCGGGCAAGGAATTCACGCCCGAGAGCGAGGCCCGCGCCAAAGCCCGCATCGCCGCGCTGGCCGATTACGTCGAGAGCATCCAGCGCCATTAGGGCGTGTCCGCGCGCGCCAGGTTGTCATTCTTAACGAAGTCCGCGAAGTGAAGAATCCCGGGATTTTTCGCTGCGCTCAAAATGACACAGTGGGCTGTGCGCAGACGCTCCCCGTCGCACAGTTACGACGCGCGCTTTAGATCCTGAATAATTTCCTTGAGCACGCCGCGATCGCGATCGTCGCGCAGCGGAATCTCGAACGACAGGCGGCTGATTCCGGCAAAGCGTTTTTTCATCACGCTCGCGATATCCGCGTAAGTGCCGACCGCCGCGAACGCATGCACCATCTCGTCGGTGACCACGCGCGCCATCTCGTCCCATTTCTGCTGGACCGACAGGCGATGCAACTCGTCGGCCTGGCGCGCCCATCCGTCGAGCTCGAAACTCGAGCGGTAAGATCGCGTCGAGCCGTAGAATGCGATCGTCGATTTCATCCTCTCGACCGCGCGCGCAAGCGAATCGGCGTCGGGCGCGACGCACAGGAAACCGCCGCCGCCAATCTCGAAGTTCTTCCATTGGGCCGGTTGGCGGCCCGATTTGCCAAACCCTTTCCTGAGATTCGGAAAGGCGATTTCGTCGAGGTAGCGGCGCGTGACGATTCCATGCAGGCGCACGCCGTCGCAGACCTCGCCGGCGACTTGCAGCATCCGCTCCTGCACGGCCGCGATCAGCACCGGAATATGCGGCTGAGCGAGCGCCGGCGGCGCAAAATTCGGAGTCATCAGCGACAGATTGTAGTGCTCGCTCTGGAAGCTGAGCGGCTCACCGGACTGCCACGAATGCCAGCACGCGCGCATCGCGCCAACGTAGTCCTTCATGCGCTGGGCGGGCTTCGACCACGGCATCCCGAAGCGCCGCGTGATATGCCCCTTGACCTGCGAGCCGAGCCCCAGCACCAGGCGTCCGCCGCTCATCGCCTGCAGGTCCCATGCGATATAGGCGGTCGCCACGGGACTCTTGGTAAAGGCGAGCGCGATGCCCGTGCCGAGCTCGATGGGCGAGGGCTCCTGGGCCGCGACGGCGAGTGCCAGAAACGGATCGTGCTGGGTCTCGACGGCGACCGCGGTGTCGTAGCCGAGCGCGGAGGCCTCGCGCACCTGGTCGCGCAGCCCGTCCCATCGCGGCTGCGGGCGCTTACCGCCCTTGTCCATCTCGGGCGTATAGGGCACGCCCCAATTCAGCACCTTCTCAACCTTGATCGTGGCCATGCGGCGGTTATCCCGTGCGACGTGCGGCGCTGTCAACCGATTGCGCGAGCGGCGCGCCGGCGGTATTCATTATCCCATCATGCGCTGGCCGAAGCCTGCCACAATTATGGTGATCAGCGCGCTGGTCGTCGGCGCGACGATTGTCGGGCGCCCGATCATTGGGCCGGGCTGCACCGAACTCGGCACCATCGCCGATACCGTTTACATTTCTGGTGCCGAACTGCCCCGCGGCACGGCGAAATTTTATTGCGCTCGAGACCGGGCCGGCGCGCTGGTCCGCTTCGTCCTGGCGCGCACTACGGACGGCCAGGTTCATTCGGTGTTCGACGCCTGCGGCCAATGCTACCGGTTTCACAAGGGCTACATGGTGGCCGGCGATTATCTCATCTGCCGGCTGTGCGGCAATCGCTACCACCTCGATGAAATACAAAAGGGCTTGGCGTCGTGCGTGCCGGCCCCGATGCATACGCAGGTCAACGGCGGCACGATCGAAGTAAAGGTCGCCGAGATCGAAAAGGGCCGACCACTGTTTTGAGCGGACCAGCCAAGCTACGCGAATGCCGCCGCGCGATTGCGCGTCTGTTGGTCGTCGCGATCGTCCTCGGCGGCCTGCCGTTTGCGTCCAGTGGCGTGCTTGTCCGGCACGCGCCCACCCCGGCCTTCACCCTCGACATATGCCATCCGATTTCGCCCGGCGCAGTCGGACTGGCCGCGTGCGATCTTTCACCGCTGGCGGTGTTTGCTTTCACCTACCGCGCAATCGATCTTGGCGCGGCCCCGGTCTATGCCGACTACCGCGCCGTGCGCGCGCTGCAAGCACCCGATCCGCCGCCACCGCGACCACTCACCTGACCCGCGTCTCATAGCTCTTGTCCGCCAGCCGCCGGAATTCACCGGCGCCCGGGCCGTGCATCCCGCAAGGAGCATCGCCCAGGCCAGAGTTGCAATCGCGTAATCCAATCACGGAGCGATCGCCGTAGAGACTAATGCTTATGCGCGGGCTTCCATTAACAATCAGACACGCGGCGGCGATCGTCGCGATAGTCGCCGCGATCGCCGCCGCGGCACCGCGCGCGTTCGCCCACGGCGTGGTCGGCGACTACATCTTCCTCGAACCGATCATCACGCAGGATCCGACTCCAGCCAACGAATTCGACATCCTCCAGCCCGCATGGGTCCGCAGCAGCGACGCCAATACCTATTCGATCGGCTTTTCGATCGAAAAGGTCATCTACATTGATCAGAATGACATGCCGCGCGTCAGCGTGGGCGGCGGCAGCAGTTGGAGCCACGTCTCGCCCTTCGCGAGCCCGAGCCTGTCGGGCTTCGACGATTTCACGACCTTTGCGAAGTACGCGGTCTATTACTCGCTCGACCACGAATTCCTGGTCTCGATGGCTTTGCAGTTGCAATTGCCGACCGGCAACACCCCGGTCGAGCAGCAGAGCCACACCAGCCTCGGACCGGTCCTGCTGTGGGAAAAAGGCATGGGCGATATTCCGAATCGGCCGGTGATCAAGTACTTGCGCCCGTTAGGTATTCAGAGCGATTTCGGCTACGTGCCGGCACTCGGCGGCCATACCAGCCATCACATGTTCGCCGACGCCGTAATCGAGTACTCGATTCCCTACCTGAGCAACAGCGTGCGCGATTTCGGACTGCCGCCGCCCTTGCGCAACATGTTCCTGTTCAACGAAATTAACTATGACCAACTCATCACCGGACCGTCCGGCCAGACCTTTCCCACGCTGCTCGCCACCCCGGGCCTGGCCTACGTCAGCTACCATTTCGAACTGGCCGTGGGCACCCAGTTCGCGCTGAACTCGGCCAGCCGCGCGGGCAACCATGCATCGGTCGTCGCCCTGCTCGATATTTTTTACGATTCGCTCTTTCCCAAGGTCGGCAACTGGTCGATCAATCGGGGATTCGGCCAATGAGAAATAGCTATCGACTGAGATTTGCCGCGGCGATCGCAATCGTGATTGCGGGGGCCGCGACGCCGTCCTCGGCGCATTCGTTCCCCGAACAGGAGACCCCGTCGGCCGGCGCGACGGTTGCGGCGCCGCCCGCGGTCACGATCAGGTACGACGCTCCGATCGAAGGGCTGTTCGATTCCTTGCAGGTGCTCGACGCCGCCGGACATGACCAGTCCGCCGGACCGCCCAAGGTCAGCGGTGACGGACTCGAATTGTCGGTGCCGGTTAAAAGCCTGGCCCCCGGCGATTACACCGTCAAATGGCGCGTGGTCTGCATCGACACGCATCACACCGAGGGCTCGTATTCGTTTACCGTGAACACTGCCAGCCAATGACCATGTCCGTCATGGACATGGCGCCCCAATGGTCTTCGGCGATCCTGGCGTGGCCAGCGATTTTAGCCCAGAGCCTGATCTTCGGCAGTGCGATGCTCTGTATTGCGCTGCGGACGCACGCCACCGATCGATCGAATCCAGGCGATGCGCTCGCGCGCAGTCTGCGCGGCTGGTGGCGTGGCCTGGCGACCGTCGTGATGGTCTTGTGTCCGTTGATGTTCGTGGGCGAGGTCGCCGATATGGCGGGCGTCACCTGGTGGGGCGCCCTGCCGCTGCTCGGTGAAGTATTGGCGCAGACCTGGGCGGGCCATACGTGGATGGTTCGCCTGCCGGCGGCGGGCGCGCTGGCGCTTGCCGCGTGGCTTCCGATGCGCGATCGCACGCGACCGATTGCACTTGGAATATGCTCCGCGGTGATCATGTTTTGCGGGAGCCTCAAGAGCCATGCGATCGATTTTGGCGCGATGTCGGTGGCGCTGCGCTTCGTCCACGCGGTCGCCGCGGCAACCTGGGTCGGCGCGCTCTTCGGTTATTGGATTGGCGCGCGCCGCACGGCGCTGGACGAACGCGAAGCCGCCGCCGCGGCGGCGACGCTTTCGCTCCTGGCGACCTGGGCGGTGGCGCTATTGATCGTGAGCGGCGGCTACGTCGCCTGGGAGGCTTTGGGCCATAATCCCGGCAATCTGCTCTACTCGTCGTACGGCCGTGTCCTGTCGATCAAGCTCGAGGCGTTCGCCGTACTGCTGGCGATAGGCGGCTACAGTCGCTTCGTGCTAATCCCCACGCTCGATCGAGCGTCGTCCCAGCGCCTGCTGATCCGCAACGTCCGCGCCGAAGTGATCCTGATCGCCGGCGTTATCGGCGTCGCCGCGCTGCTCGCCGCTACGCCGCCGGCGCGCATGGCGATGAAACTGCCGGCGGCCGACCCGCCGGGCGCCAGCGCAGCCACAATGGCAAAATAGTCTAAGTAATCGCGAGACGCTGCGCGGCGCGCGCCTAGGCCAGCAGGCAGCCGGGGGCTGGAAAGCGGCGGGCGAATTCGCGCACCTCGGCGCCGACCCGCGCGATCGCCGCCTCGTCATCGACGTGCGCGATCACCTCGTCGATCCAGGCCGCCACCTGGCGCATATCCGCCTCGCGCATTCCGCGCGAAGTCACCGCCGGCGTGCCCATGCGCAATCCGCTCGGGCTGAAGGGTTTGCGCGGATCGTAGGGCACCGTGTTGTAGTTGGAAATGATCCCGGCGCGATCGAGCGCCTGCGCGCCCTTCTTGCCGATCACTTTCTTGTTGGTCAGATCGATCAGGATGAGATGATTGTCCGTGCCGCCCGACACCAGGTTGAAGCCGCGCGCCATCAACTCGGCGCCCAGCGCCTGCGCATTGCGCACGATCTGACGGCCATACTCCTTGAACTCGGGCGTCGCCGCCTCTTTGAGCGCGACCGCGATGGCGGCCGTCGTATGGTTATGCGGACCGCCCTGCAGGCCCGGAAAGACCGCCTTGTCGATCTGCGCGGCGAGTGCGCCGCGGCACATGATCATCGCGCCGCGCGGCCCGCGGAGCGTCTTGTGCGTGGTCGTCATAACCACGTCGGCGTAAGGCACCGGATCGGGATGCACGCCGGCGACGATCAGGCCCGCGATATGCGAGATGTCGGCAAGCAGATAGGCGCCGACCTCTTTGGCGATGTCGGCGAAAATCTTGAAATCGAATTGGCGCGGATAGGCGGTCGCGCCGGTCACAATGATCTTCGGCCGCTCCTTGCGCGCGAGTTCGCGGACCGCGTCATAGTCGATGCGCTGGGTTTCGCGATCGACCACGTAATGCACCGGCCGCCAGAACGATCCGGTGATGCTCACGTTCCAGCCGTGCGTCAGATGGCCGCCGTGGGGCAACGCCAGACCCATCAGGGTGTCGCCCTGCTTAAGCAGGGCGAAATAGATCGCGAGATTCGCCGGCGATCCCGAGTAGGGCTGCACGTTGACGTGCTCGGCGCCGAACAGCGCCCTGGCGCGCTCGATCGCGAGCGTCTCGACCTCGTCGATATAGCGCTGCCCCTCGTAATAGCGTTTGTGCGCGTAGCCTTCGGAGTACTTGTTGGTGAGGACCGAACCGGTCGCTTCGAGCACCGCCTGCGAGACGTAGTTCTCCGATGGAATCAGGCGAACCGATTCGATCTGGTAGCGCTCCTCATCCTTGATGAGCCGGTAAATCTCGGGGTCGGTTCGCTTTAATTCGTCCACTCGATTCCTCCGCAATGGCGTATCCGAAAAGGCTACCGCCGCATCCGGCTTAAAGCAAAAGCGCAACCTAGAGGCTGGACGCCGGGCGTCAATGCAGATCCGGCGGCGTCACCTTTTTGATCCATCCGCGATAGTCGCCAGTGTAACCGACAGCCTGCTGACGCGCGCGGACCCGCCAGAAGATCTCGGCGATCCTGGCCGCCGGCAGCGGCGCGCGCGCGCCGATACTGGCCGCCATCCGCAGGCCCTCCATGTGCGCAATCTCGCGCATCGATTCGGTCAGCGGCTCGCGCATTCCCTCGTCCGCCAGTCCCAGATAAGCCTCGGCGATATGCGTGCCGATATGCGAGCCGCTGACCAGCGAATCCTTGATATTGCCCTTGCCGGTCAGGACGTTGCCGGCCGCGTAAACCGCCGTCGCACCTTCCATCAGGAGCCCGACCGCGGCGTCGGCGTACTCGTAGACCTCGCCGCGCTGGGCGATTCCGGGAATCGGCTCCGGGATACTGCCGATCGAGCTGATGACCAGCGGCGCGAGCACCGGTTGCGCGGAGTCCGGCACGACGCTGACCTTGCCGTCGGCCACTGCGGTGCGGCTCATCCGCAGGCCGGTCAGCCGGTCGCCGTCGGCGATGAGGCCGGTCGGCACGCTCAGCTCGCGGAATTCGAACAGGAACTTGCGCTGCGCCTTGTCGAGGATTTTCGCCCGCGCCTGGCGCATCGCCTCGGCCCGCTTGGGCGTCGCGTCGGGTGCGATATCGGACAATGGCATATCGAGTACCCGCCGCCGATAGTGAAGCGTGCAGGGCGCCACGCCGAGTTCGGCCCATGAGAGGCTGTGCTGCTTGAGCACCGCGTCGATCCCCTCGCGTTCGAGCCGGACCATATCCTCGGTGATGCCGCGGCGCTTGAGCGCGTCGAGCGTGACTTCGATTTGCAACACCTTGACCACGTCGATCGAGGCGAGGCCGCCGCCGACCACCGTCACGCCGGGCATCAACTGATAGCGCGGGCCGTCGTAAGCGGCTTCCAGGTAATGGTTGAACCAGTAGATCAGCGGGTTCTGATAGACCAGCCCGCGATCGACGAAGCGCTCCGCCCCGTCGACCGGAAACGGGCGGTCGCGCCACGCGCCGTTGGTCAGGACGATCGCGTTCAGGCCCCACGCCTCGCGCAGATCTTTAAAATCGACGTCGCGGCCCATCCGGGTGAGCGGCACGAAGTGGATATTCGGATGGTCGAGGCGCTGATTGATCTCCTCGTATTCCTCGCGGCGCTGCTTGACGTGCCATCGCGGCAGGCCGTCTTCGATCTTGCCGTAGGGGCGCGGATTCTGTTCGAAAACGATTACCTGGCTGCGACGTTCGGCCAGGATCCGCGCGATCTCCGAGCCGGAGGTCGCCGCGCCGATCACCGCGATTACATGAGAGGAGGCTTGAGCGGGAGTTGCACTCATAAAAATAAAACCGTGTCGCCGCCGATCGCCATGGGCGGCAGATCTTCACCCTTCGCTGGATTTTAGCAGCCGTTCGCGCAACGGGGCGCGCGCGCGGGGCGCAGGCCGCATTCACCGCGTACGATTCCGCCCAAGCCTTCTATCACAAGCACGCGACCGACTTCAGCCTCATGCCAACTTTATTGTGCCGATTTATCATCGCGGTCCGAACCGTCTTGCGCGTCCGGTCCTCGCATGTTTTCCTGAATGGGCTATGGTCCCGAATCGATTCTCGGCACGTTCATGGATTCTCGCGGTAGTGGTTGGCGCGCTCTCGGCGTTTGCCGGATGCTTCGTCGGCTATCATCACGAGACCGAACATTGGAGCGACGTCGATACCACGCTGGGCGAGGAGCATGTCGTGGCTTTTTCGCGGGACGACGCCACCCGGTTGGCCGAAGATGCGCTGCGCGGTGACGGCCTGCTGTACGAGGTCCAGCCCGACAGTTCGATCGTAACCCTGTGGCGCGACGCCGATCCGCATACGCCGGCCAGCGGCTTCTCGCTGATCGTCGGCCAGAGCCCGCGCTATCGCTACGAAATCCGGGTGGTTGCACTCGGCAGCCATCAGAGCAAGGTGATCGTCAACGTCCGCACCGAGAGTATTCCGGACGCGGACTTGAACAGTTACAAGGCGAGCAATCGTTTTGCGTTCTTCAAAGAGATCGATGAGCTGGGGCAGAAGTATCCGCCGGCAACCGGGATGCCGACCTCCGGTGGCGTCAATTTTACCTTGCTGCCCAACGAGAATCTGGCGGCGCTGGCCAAGCGGGTAACCGGCAATGAAAACAATTGGCAGGCGATCGCCAAAGACAACGGCTTTAATTCGGTGAGCGATGTCCTCCCGTTCGAGAACGTGTGGGTGCGCAACAGCCTGATCCCTGTGCCGTCAAAGCATTGACGAAGCGATGCGACGCCCATGCGCCGTCGCTGGCACTTCGACGGCGCGTGGGCGTCGGCGATGACATTCGTGGTGGGCGCGCACGACTCGAAGGGATGCCGGGAAGGCTTGGAGGAATGAAGATCGAGCGTGCGTGCAGACACGAATCGACGATCGCGCCCAGGTGCCGTGCGGCCAGCCACGCACGCCCAGCCGGTCGCGGCGATCGCCTAATCGGTCGCGGACAGGGTGCTAGCGTCGTCGTATTCCGGGCACAGCCCCGACGGGCTGACCGCGGCCACAACGGCCAGAAATTGCTCGAAGGTCATTTGCAGATTCAGGAATCCGCCCTGACAGAATACCCATCCGTAGTAATCGAGGATTTCGTCGGGAATCATCACCGGCAGACGCGGCAGACTGGTCACCACCGGAAAGCGGCGCGGCTCTTCGAGTCGGCGCGTCTCGACAATCGGCTCGGCGATCGGTTCGCGACCGACGCCGTCGTCTTCCCGGAGCGGAACTACCTTTCGTCTGGAACTTTGAGCCATTGATGGAAAGGCCTCCTGCGTAGTCTTGGCGGCCGAGTCCATTCTATTAACCTTCGAGGCCGCTGCCAAGCGCTTTAGTTGTGCGTTGATGGATGCATTTACGCCTATTAACATGTTTTAGAATCTCAAATCATTCAGTTGGCCCTACTAAATCGATACATAACAGACAAATAAGGATCCATATGGCCACACCCTCAGGATTCCAATCGATTGTACTCGGCGCCGTTCAAGGGCTAAGCGAGTTTCTCCCCATCTCGAGTTCCGCCCATCTCGTGCTGATCCCGTGGCTACTTAAGTGGAAGGATCCGGGACTCGCATTCGACGTCGCTCTGCATCTGGGAACACTCGTGGCGCTGATCGTCTACTACTGGCGGGAATGGCTTGCGATGGGCACCGCGTTGTTCAGCGGCGATCGCCCCAACCGGCGCCTGTTGATGCTGTTGGTGGTGGCGTCGGTGCCGGGCGCGATCATCGGAGTGTTGTTCGAAAAGCAGGCCGAGACAATTTTTCGGTCGCCGCTGGTAATCGCGATCGCGCTCGCGGCACTTGGGATCATTCTGTGGTTTGCCGATCGCACAGCACCTCAAACACGAACAATCAGCGAATTGACCGCCGGCGACGCTCTGTTGATGGGCCTGACCCAGGCTTTCGCGATCATTCCGGGCGTCTCGCGCTCGGGGTCAACGATCACGATGGCGCGAATCCTGCGGCTCAAGCGTGAGGACTCGGCGAATTTTTCCTTCCTGATGGCGGCCCCGATTATCGCCGGGGCGGGCCTCATGGAGAGCCGCCATCTGCTGCATGCGCTCAACGCGCAGGTGATGCTCGGATTTCTCGCGGCGGCAGTCTTCGGGCTGGCGGCGATCGTCGGTTTGATCCGCTACCTGCGCGTGCGATCATACGCGCCGTTTGCATGGTACCGCGTGGCTGCGGCGGCCTTCGTGATCGTCGTCTTTATGCTCCGCGGATAGCGGCCAGAGTCGCCGCCGAGGCGCCGGCAGAGATCCTCGAAGGAGTCCGCCGGCGCCCCGCATACGGTCAGTATTCCTTGATGTTCTTCACGCGCGTGGTTTCGTCGTAGGTGTAGACCTCACCGGCGGTCTCGTCTTTCGTGCGCTTGTGCGATCCGTCGCAGAACGGCTTGTTCTTCGACAGGCCGCATCCGCAGATCCAGACCGGCAACTCGGTGCCTTCGGCGATTTCGTAGGGCGCGCTCTTTTCGTGTTTGACCATTCGGGCCATGGTTTCCCTCGCTTGTTGGACGGACGCGCGCGGCAGCTTCCGGCGCGCCCGGGATAACGGCGATCAAAGACCAGCCCGACGCCGTAGTCAAACGACGCGGGCGCCTGCGGTCACGTCAGCGGTGGATGAATCGATTCGACCAGTTCCGCATCGCGCGCGGGGCGGCGCGCGTCGGCCCCGAAGAGCAGAAAGATTATGCCGGCGACCGCCACCGCGATCCCGGCGACCTCGCGTGCACTGGGGCGCTCGCTCAGAAAGAGCATCGCGAAGCCAAACGACAGCATCGGCACGCCCGGAATCACCACGGCGGTGGTCCAGGCGAGCGAGAGCCGGCGAATCGCGCCATACCAGGTGAGTGATCCGAGTACGTAGACGAAGCCACCGGTGAAGAGGATCGTGGCGAGCGCGCGCGGATCGGCCAGGCCCGCCAGCGCACGCACGTCGCCTATCAGCAGCATCGCGCCAAGCACAATCGCGGCAAAGATACAGCGCGCGCCCGTCACGCAGGTCTCCGAAAGCGGCGGCATCACGCCCAGCGAGATGACGTGCGACACCTGCCAGAAAAGCGGCGTCACGAAGATCAATCCGGCCGCGTAGAGCGGTGAAAACGCGCGGCCACCGGCGTAGACCGAGCCGATGCCGAGCAGGATCGCGGCGGTCGCGGCCATCTGGCGCGGCGCCGGACGCTCGCCCAGAAAAATCATCGCGAGCATCACCGAGTACAGCGGCTCGCTCTGCAGCAGGATTACGCCGGCGACCGCGTCGATACGGCGCAGGCCAAAGATCAGCGCGAGGCTGGTGGCGACCGACCCGGCCATTGAGAGCGCGATCAACCGCGGCATCCAGGCGCGATTGATCAACGCGCCGAGTTCGCCCTTGCGCCACATCACGACGGCGAGAATCGCGGCGGCGACGGTCATCGAGCCGGCGCAGTACAGCATCGGGTCGAGATGCGCCGCGCCGTAGCGCATGATGACCGGCTGAACGGCCGCGATGATCGTGGTCACGATCACGTTCACGATACCGACCGTGAAGGCGTTCGCGGCGCGCGACTCATCCCTGCCGGCGGCGTTATCATGTGCCGCTGGGCGATCCGGAGATTTCATGACAGGACGAAATTGAGCGTGCGCAGGATTGAAGTCAGTCGGGGGCGATGCATCTTCGCGCCGGTGCCGCTATGTTAGTCGGCGGCGCGCGCGATTGAAATGAAGACCACTCCTCTGCCCGAAAATCGACCACCGACGGCGGTGCTCCTCGACTCGCACGACGCCCGCACCGCCGATGCGACCGTGGTGGCGGACGACCTCGCCGCATCGGCGATGCGTGGCGCGGCGCCCGCGCAGGTTATGGAGCCGGCGCGTGGAGCACGCCTATGGTCGTCGCCGAGCGCCGCAATCGCGATCATCGTCGCGCTCGGCGCGCTCCTGTTCATCGTCAACCTGGGCACCGCGCCGCTCTACACCAAGGGCGAGCCGCGCGAGGCCGTCACGATCTTCGACATCGTGCATGGCGGCGGCGTGATTCTGCCGCTGCGCGCGGGCGTCGAGATTCCGTCGAAGCCGCTGCTGATGCATTGGCTAGCCGCGATCGTCTCGCTGATCGCCGGTGGCGTGACGACGTGGAGCGTGCGGCTCCCGTCGGCAATCCTGGCGATCGGCGGGATGCTCGTGACCTATCTTTACGTGCGGCGCCTGTTTGAAGCGCGCGCGGGGCTGATCGCGGCGGTGATCATCGGCACGTCGTTCCAGTACCTGCAGGCCGGCACCGGCTCGCGCGTCGACATGACGCTGACGTTTTTCATGGCGGTCGCGTTCTTCGAGTTTATCGCGATTGCCGAAGGGCTAAGCGCCCGCACGACCCTGCTCTACCTTGCACTGGCGCTCGCAATGCTGACCAAGGGGCCGATCGGCGCGGCCCTGCCCGTGCTCACCGCGATGGTCTGGATCGCGCTCACGCGGCGCTGGAATCTGTGGCGGCAGCTCGCCCTCAAACGCGGCGCGTTAATCGTTGGGCTGATCGGCGGCGGATGGTATATCGCGGCGATTATCAGCGGCGGCGCGGCCTTCGTGCATAAGCAGATACTGGGCGAGAATCTCTACAGATTGATCGGTCATCGCGGCGTCAACGTCGGCCATGCGCATCCGTTTTACTACGAGGAGGCGGCGCTGCTCGCGGGCTTCATGCCGTGGACGCCGATCGCCATCGTGGCACTGTGGCAGGCGATCCGCCGTCCGCGCCGGCGCGACGCGCGCCTGGGCTATCTCATCGTATGGTTCAGCGTGGTGCTGATTTTCTACAACCTGCCGCAGAGCAAGCGCGGGGTCTACCTGATGTCGCTCTATCCGGCGCTGGCGGCGATGGTCGCGCTCTATCTGAGCGACGCGATCACCGACGGCGCGGCGATCGCCCGGCCGGTGCGATGGCTAACGCGCGGCATGGGTGGATTTTTCGTCGCGACCGCCGTCGCCGCATTCGCCGGACTGGCGATGCTCTACGCGGCGCCAGCGCTACTGCTGACAATTCTCGCGCGCGCCGGAATCATGATCGACGCTCTGCCCGGCGCATTGCGGGCGACGGCGCATCAATGGGCGCCGCTGGCCATCGCGATTCCGATCGCGGTCGCGGCGATCGGCGGGTGGATGATCCGCGGCCGGCCGGCGCCGCACAGACTGATCCTCGCGACCGCCGCGGGCTTTGCCGCGATCGTGCTCGCGGTCAATCTGATCGTCGAACCGGCGGTGGCCAATACGCTTACGCTCAAGGGCTTCGCGACCGCCGCAATCAAGACCGCCAACGGCGCGCCGATCGGCTATTTCGGCAGCCTGGACTACGGCTTCGCCTTTTACAGCGGACGCAATATCGCCTTCGTGACGAGCAAGGAGACCACTTTCGATTTCGTCGTCTGCTCCGAGGATGACTACCGGCTGATGTGGCCGGCGATGCGCGCGCGCTATACGATCGTGCGGCGCGGCAATCCGACTGATTTTGACGGGAGCGGCCGGATGCTGCTGCTCGAACGGATCGGCGGCGTCGGCGCATCGCCGCCATCCGCGAGCGCATCGCCCGCCCATGCCGCGCCATCGCCCGAGGCGCAAGGTCCGGAGACCCCATCACCGACGACGTCGCCGAGCGGCCGCACGTTCGATCTATGACGAGGCGCCAGGCCGAGACGAGGAGTCAGGAAAGCCGCGCGCGGCGCAGATCCGCGACTGCGGCGGCGAGTCGCGGCAGCACCTCGCCGGTGGGGCCGCGCAGGCTCAGATCGCAGACGCGGCTGATCTCCGATTCGTAGAGATTCGCTTCAATCAGTTGGCCGCCGCGCTGCTTGACCTCGAGGGCGAAGCCCGCCGCCGGATAGACCGTAGCCGAGGTGCCCGCGACGATGACCGCGTCGGCCAACGCCGCATGATCGGCGCATTGGCGCAGCACGTCGGGCGGTATCGGTTCGCCAAAAGCGACGGTGTCGCCCTTGAGCAGCCCCTCGCATTGCGGACATTGCGGCGGCAGCACCTCGAGGCGGATCTCCTCGGCCTTGAAGCGCGCGCCGCATTCGATACAGCGAATGAGCTTCCAGTTGCCGTGGATCTCGGCGAGGGCATTGTGCCCGGCCTGGCGATGCAGGTCGTCGACGTTTTGCGTGATCAGGAAACGCAGGACACCCAGCGCTTCGAGTTCGGCGAGCGCCTGATGGCCGGGGTTGGGTTTGGCGACCTTGAGCGGACCCCACAACTCGTCGTCCTGCCGGCGGATGCGATCTTCCCAGGCTTTTTTCGGATCGGCGAGAAAAATCTGGTAGCCGTTCATCGGCGGCTCGCCGTACTTGGTCCACAGACCCCCCGGACCGCGAAAGGGCGGGATGCCGCTCTCGACCGACATCCCGGCGCCGGTCAGCGCGATGACGTAGCGGGCGGCGAGCAGCGCGCGGGCCGCGGCCAGAATTTGCGCATCGCTTGCACGCTCGGCATTCGCAGCCATCGGGAATCGTCCTCCAATGCGGCACTGGCGGAGCGCTGAGCCGTCCCTCGCGGGGCGGCGCACGACCGCCATCGCATTATGAAGGCGTAAACCTATTCCGTCCAGCCGATGTACTCGTTCAGGACCTCGACCACACTATCGGCTTTGCCGGGTTATGACTCGCGGGATGGGCTGGCGGCGACCAGGAGGACGTCCGCCATGACGTGGAAATCAAATTAGGAACACTCCGCATACGTCAGGTTGTCATTCTGAACGGAGTCTGCGACGTGAAGAATCCCGGGATTTTTCGCTGCGCTCAAAATGACACAGTGGGCTTGTGCGGAGCTTCCTTGGTGGGCAAAGCGCGGTAAGATTACTATTTGATAAAAATATAGCCAATATAGATAACTCAGTCCGGACTTTCAGTTCGTGCCGTGTCAGAGAGAGATCACGAAATCGGCGATCGCTCGCGCGAGCAGATCGGGCCGCTCGAGCAGCAGATGATGATGCACGGCGGGAATCGTGGTGAGACGCGCGCGCGGATTGGACGCCGTGGCACGTTCGGCCGCCTCGGCGGTCATGATGCGGCTGTGCTCGGCCCGCACCAGCATCAGGGGAATCGCGATGCGCTCGATTGCGGCGGGAACGTCGAGACCGTCGCTGCCGAAAAAACTTTCGCGATCAAACTTCATCGTGGCGCGACCGTCAGGCATGCGGGTGAGGCTGTGCGCGGCGATGGCCGAGAGCGTCGCGGCCGGGATGTCGCCTTCGTCGGGCATCAGGCGAAAGCGGGCGACGGCGGTGGCGAAATCGGGATAGGCGACGGAAGGCAGCGTCTTGAGGCGCGCGAGATAGCGGTTGCGCCGATAGGTCGAGGTGACGGCCACGTCGATCGCAATCGCGGCGCGCGCGAGATCGGGAAACCGCGCGGCGAACGCCAGCGTCGCGATACCGCCCATGCTATGGCCGGCGACGATCGGCCGCGCGAGCCTGGCCGTGGTGATGAAGCGGGCGAGGTCGGCGGCGTAATCGGCCGGTGCGTAGGCGGCCGGACGCATCCATTCGCTGTCGCCATGGCCGCGCTGATCGATCGCGATGAGCCGCAGATGCGGATTTTCGATCGCGTCGGCGAAAGGCTGCCACCACCATGCGTTGGCCGAATTGCCATGGAGCAGCACCAGCGTGTCGCGGCCGCCGGGATTCCATTCGAGATAATGGAGGCGCGGCGTGCCGTCGAGAAACCGGCTCTGCGGATCGGTCATCCGAGTTCGTCGAGAAATTCGCCGAGCGCCGCGGCCAGACCCGGCGGATTATCGAGCAGCACATGATGATGCGAAGCGGGAACGGTGGCGAGCCGCCCGCGCGGCATCACGGCGACCATCCGCTCGGCCAGTCCGGGCTTGAGAACGCTATGCTCGGCCTTGAGAAACAGCGCGGGACATTGCAGGCGGGCGAGTCCCTCCCAGGCCTTCATCGGCTCGCGGATCATCGTACGGCGATCGGACTTGTAGTCCCATTTGCCGTCGTCGGCCTGGCGAAACGAATGCTCGGCGATATGGTCGAGCACGGTGCGGGTCGCGATATTGTCGGCGGGAATCGTGCGGAAGCCGGCGATCGCCTCGGCGAGCGAGTCGAAGCGGCGCGCCGGCCGTTCGGCCAGGCCGCGCAGGCCGGCGACCGCCTCTTGCGGGTAGCCGGGCGGACTGTCGATCGCGACCATCGCGCGCAACGTTTCGCTGTGCAATCCGGCGTAGCACATCACGTTGTGACCGCCCATCGAATGGCCGATGAGCGCCGGCGCAGCGAGGCCCCATGAGGCGATCAGCGCGTGCAGGTCGGCCACGTAATGGCGCGTGCCGTAGCCCCATTCGTGGGTCCATTGGCTCTCGCCATGGCCGCGCTGGTCGAGCGCGAGCACATGATAGCGGCCGGCCAGTGCGGGCGCGACGAAGTCCCACCAACGGGCATGCGCCGCGCCGCCGTGAATCAGCAGGACCGGCGGGCGGCCCTCGCCGCCGTAATCGACGCAGTTGAGGGCGAGGCCGGTCGCGCCGCGATAGGTCCGTGTAATCATCGCCGTGAGCTATTCCAGACGGTTGCGTTGCGCGGCGCAAGAGGCGCCCCAAGCGCCGACTTTGCACGGAGAAACTTTCGTGTAACCATTATATCCGGTGCCTCGAGAGTTGGTTCTATGGCTGTAAAGTCCCGATCGCGAATCATTCCATCAGCCCTGCTGGCGTTAATCCTGATTTCCGCCGGTGCGGCACGAGCGGCGGATTCGAGCGCGACCGTTACCGACGCCGCCGGGTCGAAACCCGCCAATTCGCCGATTGCCGCCGCGCCACCATCGGTCTCCGCCCCGGCCGGCGTGGGTGACTACGGCGCCGATTCGAACGCCGCCAAGGCGCGTGCGCTGGTCGCTGCCGCGATCAATATGACTGACAGCGATCGTGCGGTAAAATTGCTCTGGCAGGCGACCACGATCGATCCGAGCTACGCCGACGCTTACATCTACCTGGCGCTGTTTTACAACTCGCGATCGAATTTCGGCAAAGTCGTCGAAGTCTATCAGAAGCTGGTGAAATATCAGCCCGGCGAACTCAGCGCCTACCTGAATATCGGCGAGGCCTACATGTCGTTTCAGCCGCCGCGGATGGAAGACGCCCTGCCCTTCTATCGCAAGGCGATCAGCATGGATCCGACGTCCTCATTCGCGGCGCTGCGCATCGGACAGATCTATGCGCAGGAGGGCAACCGCGGCGAGGCGGTCAAGTACCTGCGGATCGCCAGCGGCGATCGCACCAAGAATCCCGACCTGGCGGCACAGGCCGATCGTCTGCTGCACGATATCGGCTCGTAGGGCGCGAACGGCTCAGGAGGCGGCGGGCGCGGGACTCGCGGCGGGCGGCGCGGATTCCGGCGGCACGCGAGACTGCCCCTCGATCCGTGCGGCCTCGTCACGCAGGCGCGGCGCGATAAAATCCTTGTCGAATTTGGCCTGCTGCGCGGGCGTCAGCAGGGCGTGAATCCGCAGATAGGCGGCGAGAAAATTCCGCCGCCGCTCACGCTGAAAATTGTGCTGCATTTCGACGATATGGTCGCGCGTGTCGTGGATTATGTCGGCTACCTGATCGCGCTGCGCGGGTGTCAAATCGAGCGTCGCATTCATCCGTTCGAGCAGATTCGTGCCCGGAACGGTGAGCAATCTGTAGCGATAGGCGAGCGTGCTGCCGGCAAACCCCAGCGCGAGGCCGGCGACCATCGCGGCCACCAGCAGCAGGGTGCTGGACCTAGCCGGCACGGTCATCGGTCCCGGCGCCGGCGTCGGGCGCAATCGAATCGAACAGCGACGGCACGGAATCGGCGTTTTCGGCGGCGGAGTCCAAACCAGCCACGTGGTAACTGACCGGCGTCACGTCGCTGTCCTGGCCGGCCACGGCCGCGGTGAAATCAGGCGCCGGCCACGCCGTAACTGACCAGGCGGAAAATCCGCCCACCAGGAGCATCAGGACGGCGGCGGCGGCGACCGCCCACGGACGCATCGCGGACGGCGCGATCCGTGCGGACGGCGCGAGGCGCCGGGCGGCGGCGCGATACCTCCGCACGGGGTCGATCGGTGAAGCGGCGGAACCGGCCGCCGGCTCGGCGTGCCCATGAAGCACGGGGGCACTCAGGGCGAAGACCCGAAAGGCGCGATCGCATCGTTGGCAGGCGCCAAGATGATCGCTGAAGGCGGCGCGATCCGCGACCGACAACGTGCGGCGCCAGAATGGCGCGAACATCTTTTGCGCTTCAAAACAGTTCATCGGGTTGCCCGGCCGCGCGGCTCCGCAAGGATTCGTTCGGCCTGTTTGCGCATCACCTGGCGGGCGCGAAAGGCGCGGATTTTCACCTTGGCTTCGCTCCAGCCCATGGTCTGCGCGATTTCACTCACGCTCAAATCTTCGGTCTCCTTGAGAATCATCACCATCCGATCGTCAGGGCGCAACACGTCGAGCAGGCGATGGGCCAAGTCGTGGGCCTCCTGGCGCTGCTCGGCGGCATCGACGAGATCCTCCGGCGAGGCGTCGTTCACCAGTTCGATCCAAGCGCTCTCGGGCGCGGAAAAATCGGCGACGAGATCCTCGGGCCGGCGCTGGCGGCGGCGCAATTCGTCGTAACATACGTTGGTCACGATCGCACGCAGCCAGGCGATAAAGGGTAGCTCGGCGCGATAGGTCGCAAGACCGGTGAAGGCCCGGATGAAGCTTTCCTGCGCCAGATCCCGGACCATCTCACGGTCGGAGAAAAAACGCTGGCATATCCGCTCGACCTTGTCGCGATAGCGCGCGGCAAGCTCGGCGAATTCCGCCGTCCGTCCGCTCAGGACCTCGGCGATCAGCTCCTCATCGGGTCTGACGGCGAAGCTCCGTTGGAACCAATTTATCGCCAAGGCATTCCGCATACCTATCCATTAGTACGTCGCACAGAGTTCACGGTTACAGAGATGCTTCGAGGGACCCGGGAATCCACGGCGCGCGCGGCGCGCGGGACGGGCGACGGCGCATCTCAATCCCCGTGCGGCGGCAGGCCGAGTCCCGCACTCAGGAGATCGGCCGGCGTGTCGAGATCGAGCACCACGCCGGGGTCTTCGACCTCGAGATAGGCGACCCGCGCCGGATCCGCGTTGACGACTACGCGAGCCCCCTGATCCTCCGCCGCGGCCGCCAGTTCGCTAAACAACGCGCGGGCAAAGATCACCGGATGGCCGCGGCGGCCGTGATCGCGCGCGATCGCGATCGGCCGGCCGGAGCGGGCGTATTCGGCGGCCAGCGCGCCAAAGGTCGCCGGCGCGACCAGCGGATGGTCGGCGAGATGGACCAGGGCCGCATCGGCGTGGCCCTGCGCGACCTGAGCGAGGCCCACCTTGAGCGAGGAAAGCTGGCCGCGATCGAAATGCGGGTTAGCGACGATGCTGACGCGGGTGTCGCGCGGCACCGCCGGCCACACCCGATCGGCATGCGCGCCGAGCACCACGACGACGCGATCCGCCACCGTCAGGCACATTGCCACGGTGCGCGCGATGAAGGTTTCGCCACCGGCCATCAAGAGCGGTTTGGGGTAGCCCATCCGGCGCGATTCGCCGGCGGCGAGCAGGATCGCCTCGATCCGTGGCTGACTCACGATGCGGCCCGCGGCGCCCGCTAGCTTGTGCGGCGCAGGCGGCCGGAGCGCGTGCCAAGATTGAATTCGTCACGCCGGCCGGTGCGCCGTTCGCGGACGACCTCGGCGATAATCGAGATGGCGATCTCTTCGGGCGTCTCCGCACCGATATCGAGTCCAAGCGGTACGTGGACTTCGTTCAGAAGCTGCGGGTCGAAGCCGTCCTCTTCGAGCCGGGCGAGCGTGGCCCGCGCGCGCCGGCGCGAACCGATCATCCCGATAAAGCATCCGCTGGGCTTGCTCAGCGCGGCGCGCAGCGTCTCTTCGTCGAACGCATGGCCGCGGGTCACCGAGATGAGGTAGCAATGCCGGTCGAGGCCGAGCGCGGCAATCGCGGCGGCAAAGGGTTTGACGATCACTGTGTCGGCGGTCGGAAAACGTTCGCGATTGGCAAACGAAGCGCGATCGTCGATCACGGTAACGTGAAACCCAAGCATTGAGCCCAGTTCGGCCAGCGGCTGCGCGATATGGCCGGCGCCGACGATAATCAGGCGCTGCGCCCCGGTTATCGGATCAACAAAGACCCGCGGCGCCCCGTCCGACGCGACCCGCGTCACCGGCTTGAGATCGCCCGCGCCGTCGACTTCGAGCAGGCCGGCCACGGCGTCAGCCGCACGCTCCGCGATCGCGCCCAGCGCCGAGCGTTTGAGTCCGCTCAACTCACCCGCCGACGCGCGATCGGCCGGGTCGACAACCGCTTTGGTCCCCGGCGGCAGTTCCGCGCGCGTCCCGGCATCGACCACCGTGAGCAGCGCGGCGGGTCGATTATGGCCCGCCGCATCGGCCAGTTGGCGCGCCATCGGCAGGTCGCGCGGCGACCACAGATCGATAAATACGTCCATGATCCCGCCGCAGGTGCCGATCTCGTTCTGATCGAAATCGCCTGTCAGATCGACCTCGGCGAGCCGCGCGCCCTCGCCCGCCTCGAGCATCAGGCGCGCCTTGCGAAAGACTTCGGCCTCGCCGCAGCCGCCACCGATCGTGCCGTATTGCCCGTCGTCGCGGACGATCATCTTGGCCCCGACCTCGCGCGGCGTCGAGCCACGAACGTTGATCACCGTGGCGAGCGCGAACGGCTTGTCCCGTTCAAGCGTGCGCACGGCTTCGGACCAGATCAGATCAACTCCAGCCATCTTGAGCCACTCCAGCGACGCCCTCCGGCGGGACGATCGTTCCAAATCGGCGGCGCCGGCCGAATTTCCGCATACGCGCCGGACGATCCCGCGCCGCGGCCCGCGCGGCTTTGCCACGGTCAACGCGCCACTCGTTACGATCATTGTGGCGCAAACGGTCCAAATCTTTCCAGTGGGTAAGCGCCGACGGCGCGCGGCGCAGGCGCGGCGGCCGGAGCCGAAAGCCGCACGATTAATCGACCAGCCCTGTGGCGCAGCCTGAGCCGGATCGGCGACGATGCGCCAGGTCGGCGATTGCGCGGCGCCCGGCGGGCCGGATCAGAGTGCCGGCTGCCCCGAGCCGGATCGGCTGGAATCGGACGGGCCGGTGCGGCGACGACCGCCGTCTTCGGCCAGGCCGTAGCGCGTGAGCATGCGATAGAGCGTCGAGCGCGAAATGCCGAGCAGGTCGGCCGCGCGGCGGCGGTTACCTTCGGTCTCCTCGAGCGAGCGCACAAGGGTGCGCTTGATCACCTCATCGAGCAGCAGTGGCGATTGCCCAGGGGCAGCTTCGGGCGGCGCGTGAACCGCGTTTCGCGGCGGCGGCAAATCCGGTTCGCCGTCCAGCGATGCGTTGGATCCGAAGTCGTCGAGCTCGTCGGGCGCCGCATTGCCCGCACGAACGACGTGGTCGGGCAGCACCTGGACGTCGACGCGGTCGCCGTCGGTGAGCATGGCGGCGGATTGCATGGCGTGGGCGAACTCGCGGATATTGCCGGGCCAATGGTAGGCTTTGAGGGCGGCCAGGGCGCGGCGCGAGAGGTAGCGGATCTGTTTGCCGAAGAGCCGGTT
>DATLRA010000008.1:0-13097 GCA_035534935.1 Binataceae bacterium (SeqCode) | reverse complement strand
GTTTCGGCGGCGTCGGCCGCGCGGTCGCGGCGCTCGACACGCTGCTCAAGCATCGCCCCGCCGAACCGCACATCTATCTCAACGTGCTCGGCGTCGATCCGTCCTGCCAGCGCCGTCACTTTGGCCGCGCGATTCTCGATTACCTGCGCGTGACCGCCGCCGCGCGGCCCGATCTTGCCGGCGTCTATCTCGAGACCGCGACTGAATCGAACGTCGCGTATTACACGGCCGCCGGCTATCGCACGCTGGGTGAGTTCGCCCCGCTCGGCGTGCGCATGTGGCGGATGCTCCAGCCGCGCACCCCCTGATCGATCCCGCCGCCGCGCGCGCGTTAAAAGATTCCGAATTGCCAGAGCAGGTAGGCGTTGCTGATCGCGAACGCCGCCGGTACGCCCCAGCGCGCCGCCCGGCGGATCCGCCGCGCGCGTTCCGGGTTGGGTCCGCGATGCGCCACGTGGACCGCCATCAGCTCGACGATCGCCAGGAACACGAAGATATAACAGCACAGAAAGAACGCATCGATGTATGTCAGGTACGGCACCCGGGGCAGATTCCCCGCGATCGCGAAGCCAAAGGCGATTACCGTCAGCACCGTGGTCACCGCGATCTGCAATTGATTACCCAGATCGCCCGGCTCGATCGCGAACACCATCCACGACAGCGCCACCATCAACAGCAGCGGCACGATCACCTTCCAGATATAAAACTTGTACTTGCGCCGCACGTGGATGCGGAAGTTGATTTCCGAAATAGTCATTCCATTAGGCAGTTGCACCTGCCGCACTTGCGATCGCACGCCTTGGAGATCCCACGACGCCAGCGAGCTGTACAACTGGAATTCGCGCGAAGTTATGATCGGATACGGATCCTCGGTGAAGTTGAACTGACCCAGATCGCCGGCAAACGGATGGATAATCATCATCAGCAGTTGCTGGTCGAACGGAAACCGCTTGAGCGCAAACGCCGAGGTGATCGTCGCCGCGAACCGCTCGACGTAAAATACCGTGCCGTTCGGCGCCACCCGCACCGCCGCGTCCGATCGCGCGCGCGGCTCGGTTTCGTTGATCAACTCGACCGTCGGCACCCAGATCTCGCCCATCCGGTAGACCCGCATCCCAGGTGACGCCGGATCGGGCGCATACTCGAGCCGCGGGTCGTGCCAATGCATCATCAGGTAGGCGTCGACGTGAAAGGTCTCGGCGACCTCGTTGATTTCCGACAGGTTGATGATGTGCGCGGTGGCCGTCACCGCGATAGGCACTCCGCCGGCCGTCGGCGGATCGAGCAGCGGATAGAGCCGCTGGTCGTCGGGTGCCTGATGCGCCTCGATCCGCCGCGCCACCTGTGATGCCCCCGCTTGCGGCGGCCGCCCCATGCCCGCGCCGGGCCGTCCCGCCGGCGCACTACGCTCCTCGTTCATCAGGGCCCGCGACAGCGGCCCGCGCCCTGATTCCGACGCGATCGGCTGGGCCGCCGCGACGCGCCCCGTAATCGCGATTGCGGCGGCGAACACCGCCGCGCCCGCGATTGCGGCCCATGCGGCCCGCGCCGCCGCGCCGATCCCGCGTCTCCTCACTCGCGTGTCATCCGCCTTTCCCTCACGCCGCTCCGCGATTCGCCCGTCATCCGCAGTTGCCGCCGCGCCCGCAATCAGCCCTCAGGGCCGATCATCTTCTCCGCCACCACCAGCCGATCGAACTCCTCGCCCTTCAAGTAGCCCAGCTCTTCGCACGCATGGCGCAGCGTCAGCCCCTTCTCATGCGCGACCTTGGCCACCTTGGCCGCCTTGTCGTACCCGATATGCGGACTGAGCGCCGTCACCAGCATCAGCGAGCTTTCCAGATAATGCTTGATCTTCGGCCGGTTCGGCTCGATTCCGTCAACGCAGTATTTCGCGAACAGCACGCTCGCGTCGGCCATCAGGGTGATCGAATGCAGCAGGTTGTGGATGATCACCGGCTTGAACACGTTGAGCTCGAAGTTGCCTTGCGACCCGGCGAAGGAAATCGCCGCGTCGTTGCCCATTACCTGCACGCAGACCATCGTCATCGCCTCCGATTGGGTCGGATTCACCTTGCCCGGCATGATCGACGATCCCGGCTCGTTCTCCGGCAGGCTCAATTCGGCCAGTCCGCAGCGCGGGCCCGATCCCATCCAGCGGATGTCGTTGGCGATCTTCATCAGCGCACAGGCCAGCGTCTTGAGCGCCCCGCTCGCCATCACCAGCGCGTCATGGCCGGCCAGCGCCGCGAACTTGTTGGGCGCCGATTTGAACGGCAACCCGCTCAGCTCCGCGATCCGCGCCGCGCAGCGCTCGGCGAACTGCGGATGCGTATTGAGTCCCGTGCCGACCGCCGTGCCACCGATCGCCAGCTCGAGCACGTCGGGCAGCACCAGCTTGATCCGCGCCGCGCCCTGTTCGAGCTGCGCGATATAGCCCGAGAATTCCTGCCCCAGCGTCAGCGGCACCGCGTCCATCAGATGGGTGCGGCCAATCTTTACGATGTCGGCAATCTCGGCCTGCTTGCGCTTGAGCGCGTCGATCAGTTTGGCGATCGCCGGCTGCAGCCGCCGCGTCAGCTCCTCGGCCGCCGCGATATGCATCGCGGTCGGAAACGTGTCGTTCGAGGACTGCGACATGTTCACATGGTCGTTCGGATGGATCGGCTTTTTACTGCCCTGCACGCCACCCGCCAGCTCGATCGCGCGATTCGAGATGACCTCGTTGGCGTTCATGTTGGTCTGCGTGCCGCTGCCGGTCTGCCAGATGCGCAACGGGAACTCGGCGTCGAGCTTGCCCTCGATCACCTCGTCGGCCGCTCTTACGATCAGCGCCGTCTGCTCGGCGGTCAGTTGCCCCAGCCCGTGATTAACCTCGGCCGCCGCCCGCTTCAGCACCCCGAACGCGCGCACGATCGATCGCGGCATCTGGTCGTGTCCGATCGCGAAATGGAGCAGCGACCGTTCGGTCTGTGCGCCCCAGTAATGCTCCGTCGGCACCTCGATCGCGCCCATGCTGTCGGTTTCGACCCTGAACTGTTTGCCGTCCTTCATAATTCTCGACTCCGCCGCGCAAAACTCCCGAATGCGCCGCATCCTAATCGTAATCCCGCCCATGATCGAGCGCCACGCCGCGCGTGTTTCAGTTCTTCGGTCGGCCTGAGTGATCCGCTCCCGCTGGCCCCGCGCTCGCGCGCTTCGCGCCGCCCGCACAAAAGTCGCCGCCGCACTCTGGCACCACCCGCGGCAAATCGGCTTTAATATCCCGTTGACTCGGAGCCGGCGTCACGCTTTTCTGGACCGCCCGCCTCCGACCGTATAGGTTAGAGCGTCACTGTTCCGAGGAGAGGATAAGCACCCATGCCGTGGACGATAACCCGCCTTTGCATCGACTGTATTGATACCGGATGCGTCAGCGTATGCCCGGTCGATTGCATCTATGAATATGTGGGCGAGGACCGCACCACTTTCCCCAACATGCTCTACATCAACCCCGACGAATGCATCGATTGCGGAGCGTGCGAGCCTGAATGCCCCTGGCAGGCGATTTTTGAAGAACCCGCCGTGCCCGAGGTCTTCAACGCCGACATTGCGCTCAATCACAAGACGCTTGAGATCGCCGACCAGTTCAAGGTCAAGACTTTCGTCCAGACCGAGCATCCCACGCCCGAACAGGTCGCCGCCAACAAGCTCAAATGGGGCTGGACCGAAGGCTGACCCCATCGCCGGTGGTCGCCGCGCGCCGCGTTCATTTCAATTGTTTTTGATCGCGGCCGCGCGTGCGGCACCGCGGCTGATCGCTTGGCCCGCGCCCGCAAAGTATCCCGCAAATCGTTCGGACGTACGTTGCGCTCCAATGGAATTGTGCGCACGGGCCAAGCGCGATTAATCGAACCTGCGCAGGCCGCCGATCCGCTACACGATCCGCTTCTGCCCGTGCTTGAAGCCGCCCTGCTGGCCCAACGGCTCCGGCTCGCCTTCGCGCTCACGGCCGCGCCCCTTGTTGCGCCCGTCGCCGGCTCGCTCGCCCGCACGCCGCTCGTCCACCGGCACGATCTCCATCGCGCGCAAAAATCCGTCGCCCGCCGATCGCGTCGTGATCATCGGGTCGTCCTGTAGCGCCAGATGCACGATCCGCCGATCGCGCGGCGGCATCGGCTCGAGCGTCACCGCGACGTGCTCGCGCTTGGCCTGCTCGCCCTTGGCCAGCGCCATCCGCTGCAATTGCCCGCGCCGGCGCGCCCGGTATGATTCCGTGTCGATCGAGATCGGCACCGCATCCTTGATCGCATGGGCCAGCATCCGGTTGACCATGTACTCCAGCGCGTCGAGCGTCTGCCCGTGGCGCCCGATCAGGATGCCCGATCCGTCGCTCTTGATATTCAGCTCGAGCGTCTCCGGGTCGCCCGAGTCGGCCAACTCGATCTCGGCCCGCTCGCCCATCAACTCCAGGATGCGCGCGAGCAGCGTGCTCGCCTCGCGCGCCTGCTCGGCCGGATTCGCCAGCTTGCGCGCCGCGTCGCCCGCCTCGCTCTCGAGAGCCGCGGCCTCGCGCAGCCCGGCCAATTCCTGCTCGGCGTCGAGACTGCGCGGCGGCGGAATGCGGCCTTCTGACTGTCGCCCGCCGCGATTTTCCGCCGGCGGATTGCGCCGCGGCTCCGGCCGACGCATCTCCTGACCGCGTAAGTCCGGCCCGCGGGATTCTGGGCCGCTTGAAACTTGATCGCGAGTGTCGGGCTCGCGCGCCTCCGACCCGCGCGCATCTTGACCGCGGGTAGCTTGCTCCTGTGGTTCTTGCCCGCGAGCCTCTTGCGCGCCCGCATTCGGCCCGCGACCGCGACCGCGGCCACGTCCGCGACCCCGCCCACGGCCGCCGCGGGAATGCCGGCCGCGGCCTTCTAGATTGCCCGGCGGCGGACCCTGCGCGTCCGCATTGCGCGGCTCTTGATCGCCGGCGTCGGGACTCCGGGATGCTTGATTCCGCGACTCCTGACCGCCGGAGTCCTGATTCCCGGAAACCTGATTGCGCGGCTCCTCATTGCGAAAATCCTGGCGACGCGGTTCGCGCGAGCGGTCTTGTCCGCCTGGCGATGCTTGCCCGCCCAGCGTCGCCCGCGGCCCGCCATTGCGTCCGCCGCCCGGCGCGCGCGGCGCTTCACGCCGGCGGTCGGCCGGCCGCGCCTGGTTGCCGCGGTCATCATCGCCACTGCGTTCATCGGCACTGCGTTCCTGGCCGCGATGCGGCTCCGATCGCTGGTCGTCGCGCGCGCCGCGTGGCGGCTCCGCGGGCCGTAGCGGTTCGCTGCGCGCTATCGGCGGACGAGGTGCCGGCCGCGCCGCCGGATGGGGCGCGGTCGGTTTCAGCGGCGGCGCCGGTGGCGGGGACATCACGCCGCTGCGCGCACCCTCGGGCGCCCGCCGCGTCACGCGCACGCGCGCCTGCCGTGCGCCCAGGCCGAGCAGCCCCGTGCGCGGCGTGCTTAGCACCTCGATCGCGACGTCGTCCTGCTCGGCGCCGAGTTGCGCCAGGGCCTGGCTGATCGCCAGATCCACCGTCGATGCGGTGATTTCAATTGTATCGCTGGGGCTCATGTACTCGATGGCAATTGCTGAAATTCGCGGTTAAGTACGAACTGCTGGACGATTCCAAGCACGTTCGAAAAAAAGTAATAGAGCGTCAACCCGGCCGGCATATTCAGGAAGATCAGGCTGAAGAATACCGGCATATACATCATCATCTTTTGCTGACTCGGATCGGGCTGCCGCGGCATCATATATTGCTGCAAAAACGCCGTCCCGGTCATCAGGATCACCAGCACCGGCAACCCGTGGCAGTCCATGAGCGGCACCGCCGGCATCCAATGGATCGGCAGGCAGTCGGGCGCCGACAGGTCGCGGATCCAGCCGAAGAACGGCGCGTGCCTCAGCTCAATCGCATTGAGCAGCGCCTCATACAGCCCCAGGAACACCGGCAACTGCACCGCCATCGGCAGACATCCGCCGAGCGGATTCACGTGGTTACGCTTGTACAGGTCGACCATTTCGCGGTTGAGCCGCTCCTGGTCGTCCTTGTGCTTCTCCCGAATCCGCTCGACCTGCGGCTGCAGCCGCTGCATCCGCATCATCGATCGCTGCCCCTTGATCGACATCGGCAGCGTGGTCAACCGCACCACCACGGTCAATAGAATGATAGCAAGACCATAATTAGGTGCAATGCGATAAAATATCTTGAGTAGCTTAAGGAACGGCAGTGCGATTATGCCCGCCCAGCCGAAATTGATCGACTTGCTCAGCGCCGGATTCACCGCGTCGAGCGCGTCGAGCTCCTTGGGCCCCATATAGACCCCGCTCGTCACCTGGCGCGCGCCGTTGAAGATTACCTGCTCGTCGGCCTCGTCGTCCGCGTAGTCCATCGTGAGCGTGCCGTCGGTCGGCCTGATCGGCATCAGCACCGCGAGAAAATAGCGATCGCCGAAGCCCGCATAGGTGACCGGTCCGCTGCTCTCCGCGACGCCCTTTTCGATCGCCTTCTGCATCTCGTTGACGACCTTGCCCCCCACGTCGGCCTGTAGCTCCGGCACGTCGCGGAAACCCGCGTTCGCCGTCAGCGGCCGGCTCATGCGCAGGCCGATCCCGTCGATCTTTGCGCCCGCCGCCGCGCTCGCCGCGCCCGTCACCTCGAAGACGTAGCTGTCCAGATGAAACGTGAAGCTCTTGGTCAGCGCGACGCCATCGCCCGTGCTCCCCTTGAGCGTCACCGTGACGTCGCCGGTCGCCGTGATTTCGGCCGGCGCGGCGGTCGTATAGTTCACCTCGCCGTCATCGAGATTGGCGCCGCCGCGCGCGAACACCAGCCCGATTGGCAGCCGGTCGCCGCCCGCTATCATCTGATAGTCCAGGCTGTTGGCCGCGCTGGTCTGCTTGTAATCCTTGAGCCGGAAACTGCGCAGGCGACCGCCGTGGGTCGTCACAATTGCCGTGTAGAGCTTCGTATCGATCTGGACAGTCTGCTCGGGCGAGGCCGCAATTGCCGCCGCATTCCCGCCCGCACTCCCGGCGATCGCGCCGTGCGGCGCCGCGCCGCTCTCCGTCGCCTCGGGCGCGGGCGTCGGACTCGCCGCCACCTGGGCCTGCCGATGCGCCAGTTCGGGATGGCGCCAGGCGAGCAATTGGTTGTAGATGAAAATGATCCCCAGCGAGAGGAGCAATGCCATTAAGAGCCGATAATTTTCCAAAGGTTTCCCTGTGCAAATAACCCTGCGGAAGCTGCTCGAGCGAACCCGGCGGACCGCTTATACGCGCTCCGGCCGCGCGCCCGTCGCCGCGTCGTTCGCCAGGGCCGCGCCGGCGTCGCGATCGGTCTCGAGCGCGCGCCGCTTGGCGCCGTCCAGCTTCGTGGGCACCGGATCCACGCCCCATCCGCCACCCGGACGGCAACGCCCGAGGCGCTTGATCGCGAGCCAGCCGCCCGCTCCGACGCCATGTGCCGCGATCGCGTCATGCGCATACTCCGAGCACGACGGCTCGTAGCGGCACGCCGGTCCGTAGAGCGCCGTCAGAAGCGGTGAAATCGCCACCTGGTAAAGTTTGATTGAAAGGGTGATCGAAACGTGTACGGCGCGGCGCGCCATCGTCGCGATCGATTGCGCGCCCGGTTCCCCGGTCGCCGCGGGCCGGTCGAGGATGAGCCGTTCGCCTGCCGGCCGCCGCCGCGCCTGCTCAGCCATCATCTGGTCCGCGGCTCGAAGCGCGCCGCCAGCCGGCCCGCCGCATGGATCAGCTCCTCGCGCACCGCCGACGATTCGAGCTCGCCCGCGCCGCCGCGCGCGATCACCACCAGCGCGAGCCCCTCGGGCAGCATCCATTTGAATGTCCGCCGGTAGTATTCGCGCACCCGCCGCTTGGTCCGATTGCGCACCACCGCGCCCCCGATCCGCCGCGATACCGTGACGCCCAGCCGCGATCCCTCATGCTCGCCGAGCCGGCCCGCGTACATCACGAAATGGGCGGTCTGGTAACGCGCGCCGTTTTTTTGCAGAGTCAGAAATTCGCGCCGTTGATGCAACCGGTCGGCGCCACTGTACGATTCGCGCGCCCGGCTCAGCCCGGCTGCTTCGGCGGGATCGTCGCGGCCAACCGTGCGCGCCCCTTGGCGCGGCGGCGTTTGATCACTGCCCGGCCCCCCGGCGATGCCATCCGGGCCAGGAATCCGTGGGTGCGTTTGCGTCGGCGATTGTGCGGTTGATAGGTTCTTTTCATCGGTCGCGGCCAACTTAAGCCCGCTTGCGGCTCTGCGCGAGCCTGTCACGTGGTTAGAGTCCCCCAACGGGCGTACCGCGCGGTCCACCCCGGAATCGCTAATAAAACCATACCGTCCCCCCCTGCCGCAAGCACCTCCCGCGCGAAACTTCATACCCCGCCGCCGCTCGCCGGTCGTCCTTGAGGCGTTTTTTCCGCCGCTCGTGCCGCCCCCGTCACCGTTGCGCGCCAACCCCTACGGTTGCGATTGCCGCGCAGAAAAAGTATGATTTTTCTGGTTTACTCGCTGTTTGTCACCCGACGATTCTCGATCAGTTTCGATCAGGATCAGTCTCGATCAGTAAGGATGCGCCCCGTGTTCACCGGTATCATCGAAGACCTCGGCACCGTCGCCTCGATTAAACGCTCGACCGCCGGCGCCGTCCTCACGATTCGCACCGCGTTGCCGCTCGCCCGCATCTCGCTCGGCGATTCGATCGCGATCAACGGCGCTTGCATGACCGTCACCGCCAAGCGGCGCGGCGTCTTCGCGATGGACATCTCGGCCGAATCGCTGCGCCGCACCGTGCTCGGCGCGCTCGCTCCCGGCGACCGCGTCAATCTCGAGCGATGCCTCACGCTCGACAAGCTCATCGGCGGCCACCTGGTCTCCGGCCACGTCGACGGCGTCGGCCGCATCGTCGCGATCGAACCCGAAGGCGACTCGCGCCTCTATACCTTTGAAGTGCCCGCCGCGCAGACTCGCTACCTGGTCGAAAAGGGCTCCGTCACCCTCGACGGCATCAGCCTGACCGTCTTCAATATCCGCGGCCGGCGCTTTTCCGTCGCCCTGATTCCGCACACGCTGCGGATGACCACGCTGGGCTTCAAGCGCCCCGGCGACGCCGTCAACGTCGAGAGCGACATGCTCGTTAAATACGTCGAGCGGATCCTCGGCCCTTACGCGCCCGCCGCCGCCAACGGCCGCAAGCGTGCCGTCACCCGCGCGCTCGGCGCAATCGAGGGCGCACCATGAGCCTGATGCAGATTCCGCGCAAGATTGAATACGCCCTGCGCGCCATGATCCATCTCGCCGACCGTCCGGACGGCGTCGCCCGCGGCCTCGAGATCGCCGCGCAAGAGCAGATCCCGAAATACTATCTCGAAAAAGTTATCCGTGACCTGATGCGCCGCGGGCTGGTCCGCGCGCGCCGCGGTCCCGGCGGCGGCTATCAGCTCGCCCGTCCGGCCGAATTGATCTCCTTCCGCGACGTCATCGAGGCCGTCGAAGGCCCCATCACCCTCAACCTCTGCGTCGAGGGCGGCTCGCAATGCGACCTGCAGCCGACCTGCCGGATGTTCCGTGTATGGGAGGAGGGCCAGCGGATGCTGCTCGAGATCTTCTCGCAGACCACCATCAGCGAGATCGCTTCGTCCAAACCGTCGCCGGCCTTCTTTAATCGCGTCGCCGCCAGTGCCGCCGCCCAACTCGCCGCCGCCCCGGCGAAAAACTGATCCGCGCGCGTTCACGATCACTTGAATTGCCGCCGCGCCTTATTCAAGCGTGACCTATCTTCCCAGGGCCACAGGCCCCCGCATCCTGCCATTGCGGGAGGTGTGGAACCTCTCAGAGGTTCCACAAGAGCTACAATTCCCATGCCCGCTACTCAGATTCTCATTTGCGAGTCTGCGCAGCCGCGGTTATGGCAGATACATGCGCAGTAATAAGATTCTGGCATTATCGCTCGCTTCAGGCGAAGCGGGCATGGGGTGCGGGCGAGTCTGCGCAGCCGCGGTTATGGCAGATACGTGCGCAGTAATAAGATTCTGGCATCATCGCTCGCTTCAGGCGAAGCGGGCATGGGGTGCGGGCGAGTCTGCGCAGCCGCGGTTTTAAAAGTGAACGAACCCGTGCCGACCAAAACCGTGCGCCTGCGCCCCGGTGCTCCCAACTTTACCGAAAAGACCTTCTATCTCGAGGAGTTCTACGGCAAGAGCCTGCTCTTCGCGCTCATCCCGCCGATCGGCGATCGCCTCAGCGAACTCGATTCCCTGGTCATGACCCTGCGCGAATTGCGCCGCAATCAGACCCGCTGCATCGTCATCGCCTCGGTCTCCGCACTGCCGCGCCTGGTCAAGCGGCTGGGCCGGATGCTGGCCGATAAGCCCGCGCTCTTCAATCCCGCCACCGGCCTGCGCACCCGTCCCTATCCGCCCGATTCGGCGGTCGCCCAAATCTGGCACGGCCTGCGCTCCGGCTCGATCGTCGTCGCCGCCGCCGAGACCGGCGACCCCATCGACCTCGTCGTCTTCGCCCAGGAACTCGCCAGCCGCCTGCGCGTCTTCAAGCTCCTGATGCTCGATCGGGCGGGCGGCCTGCTCGACAAGTCGGGCGACACCGACTCCTTCCTCGAACTCCGCCACATCCGCCGCGCCCTTGCCCTCGAGCGCGCACCGGTGCGCCGCGCGATCATCCGCGCCGCCCGCCGCGCCCTGCTCGATGGTGTCGCCTCGGTCAATCTCACCGCGCCGCGCGGCGTCTACGAAGAGCTCTTCAGCTTTCTCGGCAGCGGCACCCTGCTCACCGAGCAGCGCTACGCCAACGTCAACCAGATTTCGATCGACGATTTCGAGGAGGTCGAGGCGCTCATCCTGCGCGGCCAGGGCGAGGGCTTTCTGCTCCCGCGCGACGGCGACGAGGTCGCCGGCCTGCTGCCCTCATGCTTCGGCTATCGCGTCGGCGACGAGCATCTCGCCGGCATCTGCGCCCTGCTGACGGAGCCCTATCGCCGCGAACGCGCCGGCGAACTCACCGCGCTCTACACCCTGACCCGCTTCCAGGGCGAGGGCGTCGCCGCCGAACTGGTCAAGGAGGTGCTGGCCGAGGCCCGCGCGCGCCGCCTCGCCTACGTCTTCGCCTGCACTTCGGAAGATCGCGCCGCGCGCTTTTTCTCGCGCATGAAGTTCCGCCGCGTCACGCCCCGCGCGATCGCGCCGGCCAAATGGCGCGGCTACGAAAAATCGCGCATCGCCCGCCTGAGCATCTTCCGCTGCGATTTAAAATAACGCCGCCCGCACCTGTACCCGCATGCCTGATGTCGTTCTGAGCGTCGGTGGCCGGCGCGAAGAATCCCGGATCCGGGACCCGTTCGCTGCGCTCAGGGTGACAAACAGTGACGCGAACCGGCATCGGGTGCGCGCCAGGCGAAGCGCAGCGGAGCCGAGCTAAGGAGTCTGCGGCGTGTGCACAGAATTAAGACTCTGAGACTCTGCGCAGCCGCGGTGGGCATGGGGTGCGGGCGAGTCTGCGCAGCCGCGGTTTTGATCAGTCATGGGGTGCGCCCGCTGGTGTCATTCTGAGCGCAGCGAAGAATCCCGATCCGTTTAATCCGTCTTGCGGCTCGCATCGCGCCTCGCCCGTTACAGCTTCCTCAAATCCTCCGGCGCTTCGATTCCCGCCTTCGCCGCCGATTCGACCGCCGCCGCCCGGAATATCCCGTGGCTCATGGTCGATTTCTCGCCCGCCGCACGCGCCGCATAGATCGCCATCCGCGCCGCATGCGCCGGCTGGTCCTCCGGCTCCGCCGCCACCGCCCAATCGATCAGATGCGCCGCCATTGCGAGATCGCCCGCCGCCGCGCACGCCTGCGCCCGCGCGACGATTCGCGCCGCGCCGCCCGCCAGCGTCGCGATCTCGCGCGCCTGCGCCGCCGCCGCCGCGGGCTTCAGATGCGCGGGGCTTCCGTCGTACCACCCCCCCTCCAGCCGCCAGATATTGCGCACGATAAATTGCGGCTCGTCATACACCGCCTGCAAGTACGGCCGCGCGGCCAGCTTCTCCGGCACGGCCACCGCCGCGACGATCTCCTCGAGCCCGACGCCCGCATTCATCATCGCGATCGTCTGGTCGTACAGGCTCTGCAGATACTCCGCGGTCTCGAGCAGCGTCTGCCGCACCCGCATCGCGCCGAACACCGGCACGCCATGCCCGGGGATCAGTACCTCAGCTCCGGTCTTGGCCATCGCACGCAGCGCCTCGGCCCATTCGCGCGCATAGCGTCCGGCCTTCTGCGGATTCCCGGCGTTGGGCGCCGCCCAGATTATAAAGTCGCCGGTGCATAGTACCTTGCGCTGCGGTATATAGACCCAGCAGGCGTCGTCGCTCTCGCCGCGTCCGTGATGGCATTCGAGCTTGATCGTGCCAGCCGCGACCGTCAACTTTTCGTCGAAGCAGGTATCCGGATATATATACTCAGTCGGCCACGCCGCCGGTCCGCCGAATTGCCGCGCATTGACTATTCCATTGTACCCCGCCGTCCGCTTGTAGCGATCGAAGCGCGCCGCGACCCCGCGATGCGCCACGATCCGCGCGCGCGCCACCCGGTTCTTCTGTCCCTCGGCGGCAAACGCCGCCATCCCCAGCGCATGGTCGACATGGCCATGCGTGTAAATCGCGGTATGGATCCGCTCGGGCCCAAAGCGCCGTACCAGCGCCACCGTCTCGGCCTGGTTGAAATACGCGCCGGTGTCGACCAGCACGATTCCCTCTTCGGTCTTGATCGCGGTGAAATTCGCAAACCAGCGATAGAACATCACGCCCGCCGCGACTTCCTCGAACTCGCCGGTGGGGGTCAGCGGATGCTGCTGCGCGACAGTAATTTCGCCGTTCCAGAATTTCTCGGCCGTCTCTTTGATTGTGCCCATTTGCGTCGTGCCGGATTATCCATCCGCCACTCCACCCCCGCAACCCACTTTTATTTGTCGGTAGTGACTTAATTCGTGGAATAAGGGCGGAAAATCATGACAGAGAAGGTCCGGTAACATCGAGCCGGTCTGCAATCCAGTCTGATACCGCTCGC
>DATLRA010000007.1:0-45602 GCA_035534935.1 Binataceae bacterium (SeqCode) | reverse complement strand
CAGTTCGTCAGCCAAATCGCCGCCCATCCCGATCGCGTCGGCGCGCGCCTGTCGGACTTAGTATTTGACCTGATGCGTGTGGCGATCGGCACGTCCGATCGCGAACCCGAGCCGGGCGACCGGCGCTTCGCCGATCCGGCCTTCGCCGACAATCCCTATTTCCGCGGCCTGATGCAGGGCTACCTGGCGTGGCGCGCGGCGATGCACGATCTGGTCGGGTTGGGTACCGAAGTCGAGCCTGGCGGAGACTGGAAGGTGTCGGCCCAGGAGCGCTTCGCGGTGACCCTGCTGACCGAAGCGCTGGCGCCGACCAATCTGCTGGCGGGTAATCCGGCCGCGCTCAAACGCGCCTTCGAGACCGCCGGGATGAGCCTGGTGCGCGGACTGCGCAACCTGGCCGACGATTTGATCAACAACGGCGGGATGCCTGCGCAGGTCGACCGGCGGCCGTTTGTAGTCGGCAGCAATATCGCCGTCACGCCCGGCGCAGTCGTTCATCGCGGGCGCCTGTGCGAGATCCTGCAATATCAGCCGGCGACCGCACAGGTCTACGAACGGCCGGTGATGCTGGTGCCGCCGCAGATCAACAAATTCTACATCATGGATCTGGCCGCCCGGCGCAGCTTCACCGAGTACGCGGTCGCGCACGGTTTGCAATTCTTCACGCTGAGCTGGCGCAACCCCGGACCCGCGGACCGCGAGCTGGGACTCGACGATTACGTCGGCGCGTGCCAGGAGGCGGTCGGGATCATCGCGGAGATCACCGGCAGTCCCGACGTCAACCTGGTCGGCGTATGCGCTGGCGGGATCACCTCGTCGCTGCTGCTCGGCCATCTGGCGGCGATCGGTGACCGGCGCATCAACGCCGCGACGCTGATCGTCACGATGCTCGATTCGAGTGAGCCGTCGATGACCGGGATGTTCGCCAACGAGGAATCGGTGCGCACCGCGGTCGAGTCTTCGCAGAAAAAGGGCGTACTCGACGCCGGCACGCTACAGCGCACTTTTGCCTGGATGCGGCCCAACGACCTGGTCTGGCATTACTGGGTCGATAATTACCTGATGGGTCAGTCGCCGGCGCCCTTCGACCTGCTGTTCTGGAATTCCGACTCGACCAATCTGCCGGCCCGGCTGCATGCCGGGTTCCTCGAGATCATGCTGCGCAATCCGCTGATCGAGCGTGGCGCCGCCAGCGTGATCGGCACGGCGGTCGATCTGCGCAACGTGACTTGCGACATGTTCGTGCTGGCCGGCCTCACCGACCATATCTGCCCGTGGCGCGCATGCCATCGCGCGGCGCGGCTGTTCGGCGGGCGCACGGAATTCGTCATGGGCGGCAGCGGCCACGTGCAGAGCCTGGTCTCGCCGCCGGGCAACTTCAAATCGCGCTACTTCGTCAATCCGCGCCTGGGCGACGACGCCGAGGGCTGGTTCAAGTCCGCCACCGAGCACAAGGGCACCTGGTGGGAACATTGGATCGAATGGATCGAAAAGCGATCGGGCAACAAGCGCGCCGCACCGGCCACGCTCGGCGGTGAGCGCTACGCGCCAATCGAACCCGCGCCGGGCCGCTACGTACATCAGCGGCCCTGAGCGCCCAGACCGACTCGGTGTTCAGGCCGGGGCGGGTCCGGCGGCAATCCGCCCCGGGAGGAGTTAACGCGATGGCGGCGAGAGTATTGACCAAAGATCTGGATTCACGGCTGAAGGCGCTCGAGGATCGGATTGGCGAGGTCGCCGCGGCGCTCGAGCGCATCGCCGAGCATCGCCGGCCGGCCGAGGAGCTGACGGCCGCGGCGGCGTCCAGCGTAGCGGTGGCCGCCAGCGACGAAAGCGCGGCCAACGACAAGCTCTCGCGCCTTGAAGCAATCGTTTGCCGGCTCGACGATCGGGTCGAAAAAATCACCCAGACGATCGTCACCCAGACCTCGCGCTGGGCTTGAGCCGCGCGCTCTGCCCGGCGCGGCAAGGCGCCCGGCGCCTAGCGCTCGACGTAGCAACGCCGACCGGCGAAAAAGTTCCCCCCGGCATGCGCCGCGAAGGCGAACCGCTAGCGACGAACGCGAGTCGTCGATGGGTGGTCGAGCTGAGCGGGATTGAAGGCGGGTACGATAGCTGATCGAACTACTGGGTCAGCACCGGCACGTACGAGCCGAAGTTGCTGGCGTCGGCATTGGCGCTGGGCAACGATTCGGGAGCGACCTGAGAAATGAAATAGGTCGTAATTAGCGCGCTGCCGGTGACGCTCACCAGCCACAATTCGGCGAAGCCTTTGACCGGTACCTGCGCGCTGCCGTTGATCCCGCTGAAGTCGACCATCGGCACGATCACCACCCGCGGGTCGGTCAGCGTGTGGCTGGCGTAAGTGCCGCTCGGGTCGACGTTGGCGCCCGCGTTGAGCAGATAGTTGATACCGGATTGGGTCGGTCCGTTCATCACGCCGGTTTCGGTCGAAAGGTAATTGCCGACGCTGACCGTCCCGCTATAGCCATTCTCGATATTCGTCTGATAAAGGCTCGCGCCGGTGCCGCCGAGCGCCAGCGCCGACCAGTTGCCGGCGCCGACCTGACCCTGCATCAGGGTGACCGTTTGGCCGGCCGTATAGCTGGTCTGATAGGCGATGCCGAACGGGGTGATGCCGCTGGCGGAGCCAACCGTCTCGGCGGTCGCGGTCGCTGCGGCGTGCACCGTCGTGGTGGAGAAGCCGATCAAGGTCGCGAAGTAGAAGGGCACCGTGCGCGTGATGCCCACGGTTAGCGATAGGCCGTTGCCGGAAATCTGATTGGTGGTGACTTCGCTCGCCTTCATGCCGTTGATCTGGGCCTCGCTCGCGGCGGTGATGGTAGCCGTGACTGGTGAGAGCGGCAGATAGGAGGCTCCCGCCAGTGCCGCAGAATCGGCGGCCTTCTGCGCCTGCATCCAGTCGAAGTAGAGCACGGCGACGTCGGTGCAGAGCGCGAAGGTGCCAAGCAGGACGACGATGATGGCCGACAAAACGACCGCAATCTGTCCGCGTGAGGTTCGGGGTTTGAAATTTTTGATCATGATGATTCGGCCGCGCGATCGTGGCGCCAACTGCCGCGGGCGCGCCGGAACTTTCGGCGAAGGTGCTTCCGGGTTCCCCCTTGAGAGAACATTGCAATGAGAGAGCCAGCGGGGACGGTAAGCTAAAGGTAAATTTGACAGTCACGAGCAAAACGATGTCTCGCGATACGACGCTCGTCGTAACGCATGCACAAGACATGTCCCGATTTCGATGAGCGAGATGATCTGCGTGCGCCGCGGGCCGAATCGCCGCGCACGAGGCCGCTGCGATGGGCAATCCGTGCCGGCGAAGCGCAGCGCAGCGGAATTCAGCCGCTCGCGCGGCTAGCGCGCGGCGAGCACTTCGGCGAGATGGAAGGTTTCGATCGCGAGCCCCTGGCGATGGATCGCGCCGCCAATTTGCATCAGACATCCGCAGTCGTTGGCGACCACCGCCTGCGCACCGCATTCCTTGAGCCGCACGATCTTGTCCTCGACCATCGCGGCCGAGATATGCGGCAGCTTGACCGAGAAGAGACCGCCGAACCCGCAGCATTCCTCGGGATTGCGGAAATCGACGAGGCGCAGTCCCTCGACCTGGCCGAGCAGGATGCGCGGTTCGTCGACCACGCCGAGTTCGCGCGTCAGATGGCAGGCGGGATGGTAGGCGACGGTGCGATCGAAGCGCGCGCCGACGTACTTCACCCGCATCACATTGACGATGAACTGCGAGAACTCGAACAGCCACGGACGCATCGCGGCGGCGCGCGCGGCCAGCGCCGGTTCGCCGGCGAGCAGGTCGGAGTAAAAGATTTTGACCATGCTGGTGCATGAGCCCGACGGGATCACGACCGGCGTGCCGGGCTCGCATGAGTTGAGGAAGCGGCGCGCGAGATCCAGCGCCGGCTCGCGCAGTCCCTCGTTGAACGGGGCCTGCCCGCAGCAGAACGCGCTCTTGAGCGGGCGCACCTTGATCTTCATCCGCTCGAGCACCAGCGCGGCGGCGTCGACCACCGAGGGAAAGAACTGCTCGGCGAGGCAGGTCGCAAAGAGCCGCACTTCGGTCATCGCGCGCCCTCCGCCGGCCATACCGCGATAGCGTAGAGCTGCTTGGGGCCGTGCACGCCGAGCACGATCATCTTTTCGATATCGGCGGTGCGGCTTGGTCCGGTGATCAGGGCGACGCGGTTGGTCACAAAGGTCGCGGTGCCCAGCGCCGCGACGGCGGCCGCCAAATCGGGCATCACGCGGTCGGCGTGGACCAGGATGAGATTGGCCGGCGGCAGCAGGGTCAGCGAGTTGGGACGGTCGGCGGCGCCGACGACGGCCAGCGTGCCAGTCGCGGCGATCGCCGCGTGCGCCTCGACGATGCCCAAGTCGGCATGCGCCAGCCGATCGCGATAGGCCGCACGGTCGGCGACCGACTTGCGATCGGCCCGGGTGATCGCGACGCCCGCCTGTTCCAGCGCGCGTGCGATCGGCGCCAGGTCGATCGTCACGCCTGCGCCGCAAGCGGCGGCCTTGGCGCCGAGTTCGCGCGCCAGGGCGACGATGCGCAGGCGCGCCTGATCGGCCGTGAGCGCGCCGAGAAAGACCCCGCCGACGGCGGCGAGTTCGCGCGCGAATTGCGCGATCAGTTCGGTGCGGCGGAGGTCGCCCGCAACCGGCATCGCCGCGCCGCCGTCGGCCGCATGGCCCGGCGCGGCCGGACGCGGGGCGCGTTCGAGCGCGGTTTTTACGTTCGCGATGAGCTTATGAAAGGTGGACATAACTATATTACCGCGGCTTCGCAGACTCGCCCGCACCCCATGCCTACCGCGGCGCTGGCTGTCACCCTGAGCGAAGCGAATGGGTTCCGGATCCGGGTTTCTTCGCTGCGCTCAGAATGAGAGAGAGAACTGCTCATGCCCGTCAGCGCCGCGGTTTACGGCGGGAGCGGGGGGCGGGAAAATCGCGGCCCCAGCGCGTCCAGTTGCGAAACGCCCCCGGCATCCGCTTGAGATAGCCATCGTGTACAAAGGGCCGCGCGAAGATCGCGGCGGCGCGGGTCAGCAGCCGCATGGTGCGCGGATGCCGCGCCATCCGGGCAAAGCGCGCGACGCCAGCGCGGGCGCGCCGCGCGGCGGCCGGCCATTTGATCGGCGGCGTGGCCTGTCCCTCTTTCCAGCGCAGATGGAGCAGGATGCGCGGGATATCGATCTTGACCGGACAGATATCGCGGCACGCGCCGCATAGCGTGGAGGCAAAGGGCAGTTGCGCGGCCGCGCTGCCGAACAGATTGGGGCTGACGATCGATCCGATCGGCCCCGGATAGACCGAGTTGTAGGCGTGTCCGCCGATGCGCCGGTAGACCGGACAGACGTTGAGGCAGGCGCCGCAGCGCAGGCAGTAGAGCGCCTCGCGCAATACCGGATCGGCGAGCATCGCGCTGCGCCCGTTGTCGAGCATCACAACGTGCATCGCGCCGGGGCCGTCGGCTTCGCCCTTGCGGCGCGGTCCGCTGATGAAGTTGGTATAGGTCGTGAGCTTCTGGCCGGTGCCGGTGCGGGCGAGAATTTCGAGAAAATGCGGCACGTCGGCGAGGCGCGGAATCACCTTCTCGATCCCCATCACGGCGATGAAGGTCTCGGGCAGGGTGCTCGAGAGGCGGCCGTTGCCCTCGTTTTCGACCAGCACCAAAGTGCCGGTCTCGGCCACGGCGAAGTTGACCCCGGTGATGCCGAGATCGGCGGCAAGGAATATCTCGCGCAGGCGATCGCGTGCGGCGGCGGTCAGCGTGGCGGGCTCGGCGCTGTACGGGATGCCGAGTTTATCGGCGAAAAGCTGGCCGATGTCCTCTTTGGACAGATGGATCGCCGGGGTGATGATGTGCGATGGGCGTTCGCGCCGCAGTTGGACGATATATTCGCCGAGGTCGGTCTCGACTACCTCGAGTCCGGCCGCCTCGAGCGCCGGATTGAGCGCGATCTCCTCGGTCGCCATCGACTTGCCCTTGACCACGCGGCGCGCGCCGGCCTGGCGCGCCACCTTGAGGATATAGTCGCGGGCCTCGGCCGCGTCGGCGGCGATAAAGACCGTGCAGCCGTTGGCCTCGAGCTTTTGCTTGAGCTCGATGAGCAACTCGTCGAGCCGGCCGATCGCGTCCTCTTTGATCGCGCGGGCGGCGTCGCGCTCGGCGTCGTAGGGGGGAAACTCGGCGCGCATCTGGGCGACGTGATCGAGATGGCGGCCGGTGGAATTTTCGAGCTTGCGGCGCAGTTCGGCGTCGGCCACGCCAGCGCGGCTGGTGGCGAAAAAATCGGGCGCGGGATCTGGTTTAGCGGCAGCCATCAGTGATGCGCCGCCGGACTAATCTGATTTGCGCGACTCAAATGATTTGAGCGATCCAATTGAAACGGGCGACTCGAGTGAAACGCGTGACTCAATTAATCCGGGCGACTCAATTGATGCGAGCGACCTGGCGCATAAGGCGCATCACCGATTCGCGCGCGCCGTCGGCGTTGGGATGATCGGGCAGTTGGGTGAGGAAACTCTGAAAGTCGTCGAGCGCCGCGCTGAAACATTCGAGCCGCTCGTAGAGCGTCGCGCGTTCGAGCAATTCGTCGTAGGAGCGCGCGTCGAGCAGCAGAACCCGATCGAGCGCGGCCAGCGCGCGGGGCCAGTCGGCGCCGCTGTTGTAGATATTTTTGAGATTGCGCAGCATCCGGCTCAGAATATGGCGGGTGCCGACCGCCTTGAGCATGTTGGGATGGACCTCGACCGCCTGGCCATAAATCTGGGTGAGGCGCGCCTTGATATCTTCGAGGCCCAGGATCGCGCCCGCGTTGAACGGGTCGATGAGCAGTTCGCCGCGCTGGTCGACCGCCTTGACCAGGAAGTGGGTCGGGAACGAGACCCCGTGGAGGTTGAGGCCCAGGCGCCGGCCGACCTCGAGATAGACCACCGAGAGCGTGATCGGGATTCCGAGGCGCCGCTCGAGTACGTCGCTGAGGAACGAGTTGCGCGGATCGCCGAAGGCGTCGCGATTGCCCTCGAAGCCCTTTTGCACGAAGAGAAATTCCGACAGCAACTGGATCTTTTCGATCGTATCGTCACCCGCCGCGACCAGCGGCTCGGCCTCGCGCGCGAGCCCCGCCAGGCGATCGAGACATTGCTCGACGTCGAGGTCGGGATACTCCTCCTGCGCGATCAGCAAGGCGCCGCGGGCCAGTGGAACCGGCTCGCGCGCGCAGAGTTGCGCAAATTCACGTCGGGCGTCGATGCTTGAAGCCATCTGAATCGATCACAGTGATAACCCAAGAGCCGGTCGCGGCTCAAGCCGCCGCCTCGCGGGCCAGCGCGATTTCGCCCAGCACCATCGGGTCGGATTCGCGCGGGCGGGCGCGATCGAGCGCGTCACGGGCCGGTGCGCCGCCGAGCCGTCCGAGCGCCCATGCGGCGTGCCCGCGGACAATCGGCTCGGGTTCGCCGGCGAGCGTGCGCGCGAGAATCGCGATTGCGGCGGGATTGCCGCTGTTGCCGAGCGCGATCGCGGCATTGCGCAGCAGACCACGGCGTTTGGTGCGCCGGATCGCGCTTTTCCCGAAGCGGCGGCGGAAGCCCTCGTCATCGAGCGCCATCAGATCGGCCAGTGAGGGCATCAGGGCGTCGTTGACCGCGGCGGCGGTCGCGTCGTCGTTCCACGGGCAGACCTCCTGGCAGACGTCGCAGCCGAAGACCCAGTTGTCGATGCGCGGGCGCATCGCGAGCGCGATTGGCCCGCGATGCTCGATCGTCAGGTAGGAGATGCACAGGCGCGGTTCGAGCCGGTAGCCGTCGGTGAGGGCGCCCGTCGGGCACAGGTCGAGGCATTTGCGGCAGCTTCCGCAATGCTCGCGATAGGGGTCGGCGGGCGCGTCGAAGTCGAGGTCGGTGAGAATCTCGGCGAGAAAGAAATAGGAGCCGTGGTAGCGGTTGAGCAGGTTGGTGTTGCGCCCGAACCATCCCAGCCGCGCCTCGGCCGCCCATTCGCGATCGAATACCGGGCCGGTGTCGACGTAGACCCGCGTGACCGCCGCCGGACGCAGCATCGCGATCGCCGCGGCAACGGCGCGCGCCTTGCTCAATACCACGTCGTGATAGTCGGGCCCGAGGGCGTAGGCGGCGATCCGTCCGCGCAGCGTGGCGCGCCAATCGAGCGTGGGCGGGCGCGGCGGGAGATAGGGAAAGGCGAGGCTGATGACCGATCGCAACCGGGGGTCGAGCAGGCGCGGATCGATCCGCCGGGCGGGCTCTTTGGCGAGCCAGCCCATCTCGGCGGCGCGGCCCTCGGCGAGCCATTGGGCGAAGAAGCCGGCGCGTTCGTCAAGGCGGCGCAAGGCGGCGAAGCCGGCTAGGATAAAACCTTGTTCCCGTGCGTGCGCGGCAATGTTGTCTTCGATTTCCGTCACGTCGCTAGCGCTAAAATAGCGGCACTGGCCTGATGTGACGACATACGGTGACGGGATGCAAGTGGATTTGACGGTCTGGCGCCGCCAGCGCAGCCGGCCGCGTCAGACCCGCGCCGCTGATGATGCGTTGACTTGGCATTTGCGCTAGGATTATTTCCATCAGGGCCGCGCAGATGGTGGCCCGATTAGTGGAGGCTTCGATGTCAGAGGAAGTCCAGCAGCAAAATCCCGGAACGGACGTGGCGGCCGCGGCTGGCGCGGCGACGGGCGTAATCCTGACGCCCAAGGCGATCGCGGCGGTGCGCAAGATGATCGAGAAGGAGGCGCTCGGCGCCAACTCGGGACTGCGCATCGCGGTGGTCGGCGGCGGATGTTCGGGCTTTCAATATTCGCTCAATTTCGACGACCGCAAGGACGGCGACATGGTCACCGAACTCGATGGCGTGACGGTTTTCGTTGACGAGATTTCACTCCCGTATATCGCGGGTATCACGCTGGATTACGTTGAGGGGCTGCACAACGCTGGCTTTCGTTTCGACAATCCGCGCGCCACGCGCACCTGCGGATGCGGCTCGTCGTTTAGCGCCTAGCGCGGATTCGGATGCTGCCCGTGGGACGACCGGGAGACGGCCCGGGACCGCGGGCAGTTTCGCGTCGTCGATCCGCCCGTTTGTGGCGCGACGTGCGTGGCGCGATATGTGCGCCGCAAGGCGGATGGCGAAGCGGGCGCGATCATGCAACCGACCCGCGCGATCGAAGCGGTGCGTCCGCGGCGGCCTCGGCGACCAATGAAGGTATTTGAGTGAAGGACCTCGACGGCAAGGGCATTATTGTGACCGGCGCGACGCGCGGGATCGGCCGGGCGATCGCGCTTGAAGCGGCGCGCCGGGGCGCCCATGTCGCCTTCAATTACCTCCGCAGCGAGCAGCCGGCTGCGGCGCTCGTCGCCGAGATCGAGACGCTGGGGGTCAAGGCGCTCGCCTTCAAGGTCGACGTCGGCGACCTGGCGGCGGTGCGCACGATGGTCAACGCGACCAAGAGCGCCTTCGGCCATATCGACGGGCTGGTCAACAACGCCGGTCTCACGCGCGATAAGCTGCTGGTGATGATGAGCGAAGAAGACTGGTCGGAGGTGATTCGCATCAACCTGACCGGGGCGTTTAACTTCGCGCGTGCGGCGGTCTTCATGATGATGAAGGCCAAGCGCGGATCGATCATCAATGTGACCTCGGTCAGCGGACTGGTCGGGATGGCGGGGCAGGTGAACTATTCGGCGTCGAAGGCCGGATTGATCGGCATGACCAAGGCGATGGCCAAAGAGGTCGGGCGGCTCGGGGTGCGGGTCAACGCGCTGGCGCTGGGCTTTATCGAGACCGACATGACGGCGGCGCTGCCGGCCGAGAATCGCACGGCGGCGCTCGCGATGATCCCGCTCGGGCGCTTCGGGCAGGTCGAGGACGTGGCGCCGACGGCGGCCTTTCTGCTGTCGGACGCGTCGGCCTATATCACCGGAGCGGTGATCCAGGTCGACGGCGGGGTGGCGATGTGACCGGGCGCGGCGGCGACCTGTGCAGAGCCGGTGCCGATTCGCTTGAACCATTGCGGGACGCTTATGATAATTCGACCGAGGCAATCGGCAAGCTTTGATGCAGGCGCGAGATTTCGACATCAGGCAAAATTCTGAAATCAGCTAAGATTCTCAAATCAGGCAAGATTCTGACAGCAGGGATAACGCGGTGACCGCAAGAGAAACGATTTTCGAAGAGCAGGAAGCACCGCAGGCTTCGCGCGAACTGGCCGAACTGAAGACCTCGCCGAGCTACGTGGCGCCGTTCGAGATTATCCGGCGGCGGGTAATCGACGATTACAACGAAGGGCGCATGACCTGCGACGCGACGATCGTGATCCGGATCGGCGACGCCGAGGAGACCGAGGCGGCGCGCGGGGTCGGCGTGGTGCATGCGCTGGACAACGCGCTGCGCAAGGCGCTGCTCAAGTATTTTCCCTATCTGGCGACGGTCACCGTGATGGAGACCTACGCTCATGCGACCGGCGAATCGACCGAAGCCGAGGTCATGACGGTCAACAAGTTCTCGGACGGCAAACTGTCCTGGACCACGCTGGCCAAATCGGGCAACACGATCGAAGCCGGATGGAAGTCGCTGGTCGACGGCTACGAGTGGCGGATCCTGCGCGAGAACGATCGTCTCCGGCGCGCCAGCCAGAATCCTAACTACGGCAAGCGCTGATCGCGATGCGCGCCGCCGATCAATATGGATGACGCATCGCCCGCGCTCGGCTCGATCGCCCCAGTGGGCGGATGCGCGCGGCCGGGTCGGATCGCGGTGATCTATGACGGTGCATGCGCACTGTGCCGGGTCGGCGCGGAGGCGGTGCGGGTGTTCGATAACTCCAACGCGATCGATCTGATCGACCTGCATCAGGCCGACGCCCGCGGGCAATTTCCCGACCTGACGATCGACGCGCTGATGGAAGAACTGCACGTGGTCGACGACCGCGGCCAGTTATGGCGCGGCGCGCGTGCGGTCAACGAAGTTCTGCGCCGCCAGCATGGGCCGCGCGGATGGTTCGCCTACCTGTGGTACGTGCCGGGCTATGCGTGGCTGGCCGAGCGCCAGTACCAGCGGATTGCGCGCTCGCGTTACGGAGGCGCGCCCGATCGTGTCACGCGCGGCGATCGCCGCGCGTCGGCGACGCCGCCCGCCAGCCCCGGCGGATGATCCCGGGCGAGCTATGGTTCACGCTCCGGCCAACGTCGCGATGCGCGCGAGGACGGGGCGCTTGTTCGCGGGCGCGCGCGCACGCTAGGCTCGGGCAATCGCGATCGTGAAGCCGTTTCATATCTTCAATTCCCTGACCCGCGCGGTCGAACCGTTCGTGTCGCTCGACACTTCGCCGACGCCGACGGTCACCTTCTATTCGTGCGGCCCGACGGTCTACCTGCCGCAGCATCTGGGCAACATGCGCGCCTACGTCTTCGTCGATACGCTGCGCCGCGCGCTCGAGTTCAACGGCTATAGCCTGCGCCACGTGATGAATATCACCGACGTCGGCCACATGACGTCGGACGAGGACACGGGCGAGGACAAGATCGAAAAAACCGCGCGGGCCGAGGGCAAGTCGCCGCTCGAGGTCGCGAATTTCTATATCGCGCAGTTCAAGCGCGATTGCGCGGCGCTCAATATCGCGCTGCCGACCGATGCCGTGCGCGACGCCGTGGCGCATCCGCCGCAGAGCGCGCTGTGCCGCGCGACCGACAATATCCCCGCGATGATCGGCGTGATCGAGCGGATCGCCGCGCAGGGCTACGCCTACACCACGCCGTCGGGCGTCTACTTTGACGTCGAGAAATGGCGCGGGCCGTCGGGGATGGGGCGCCTGTCGCGCCAGAGCCTCGGCGAGCAGCATGCGGGGCAGCGGCTGGAACATTCGGCGGATAAACGCAGCCCGCACGACTTCGCGCTCTGGGTGCTCAACCAGCCGCATCACATGATGCAGTGGGAGTCGCCGTGGGGACGCGGCTATCCGGGATGGCATATCGAATGCTCGGCGATGTCGATGCGCTATCTCGGCGAGACCATCGATATTCATTCGGGCGGCCTCGACCATATTCCCGTGCATCACGAGAACGAGATCGCGCAGTCGGAGAGCGCGACCGGTCATCAGTTCGTGCGCTACTTCGTGCATAACGCGTTTCTGACCGGGATGGCGGGTGCGAAGATCTCGAAGAGCGCGGGACGCTTCCCGGTGCTCGATGACTTGGTGGAAGAAAAAATACATCCGCTCGCGTTTCGCCTGCTGTGCCTGGGCGCGAAGTATCGATCGGAACTGGCGTTCAGTATCGACGCGGTGCGCGCCGCGCAAACCAACCTCAAATATCTGTACGGGTTCATGCGCACCGTTCATCGGGGCGATTCAGACAGTTTGTGGACCGGCGAATATCGAGAGAAATTCGGCGATGCGCTCAACGATGATCTGAATACTGCGCAAGCGCTCGCGGTCGTTCTCGAAATGGTGAACAGGGCATATCGCGATAGCGATCACCTTATTTGGAACACCCTCCGTGAAATGGACACCGTACTGGGGCTCAAACTGGAGGAGCGGCTCAATTTTCTCGAGTCTAAGGGGCCTCTACCGGCGGAGGTCCGGCCGCTGGTTGACGAGCGAACGACGGCACGCGGGGCCAAGGATTTCAAACTTTCAGACGAATTGCGTCAAAAGATTACTGCCTTGGGCTGGAGCATTAAAGATAATCCCGACGGCACCTCGGTATACCAGCCCGAATGGTAATTTCGAATCGGACGCCATGCCTTGAACCGGGGCGCCAATCGCCCCTAGAATCCGCAAGACATTTACCCGGCCGGACGCTATAGGTGAGCGATGGCGATTGAACTCAAGAAATTCGACACCCGCATGCAGGGCAGCCACGAAGGGCCCGAAGTGCGCCATCTCGATCCCGCCGCGACGCCGTATTACCTGACGATCGGCGACGAGGCCGAGATCTTCGCGGCGGCCTACAAGGCGCGCCTGCCGATCCTGCTCAAGGGCCCCACCGGCTGCGGCAAGACGCGCTTCGTCGAGCACATGGCGCATCAACTGGCGCTGCTGCCCAACGGCCCCAATGAGTTGATCACGGTGGCCTGCCATGAGGATCTGACCGGCAGCGACCTGGTCGGGCGCTTTCTGATCCAGTCCGACGAGACCGTATGGGTCGACGGGCCGCTGACCCAGGCGGTGCGCCGCGGCGCAATCTGCTACCTCGATGAAATCGTCGAGGCGCGCAAGGACACCACTGTCCTGATCCATCCGCTGTCCGACCATCGGCGGATTCTGCCGATTGAAAAGCGCGGCGAGACGCTCGAGGCGCACGAGGGATTTCTACTCGTCATCTCGTACAATCCGGGCTATCAGAGCATCCAGAAGAACCTCAAGCATTCGACCCGCCAGCGCTTTATCACGATCGAATTCGGCTACCCGCCGGCCGAAAAAGAGGTCGAGATCATCGCGCACGAGTCGGGCGTCACGCACGAACTGGCCTTCCAGCTTGCGCTGCTCGGCGAGAAGGTGCGCCATCTCAAGGCCTCGGGCCTCGAGGAGGGCGTCTCGACGCGCCTGCTGATTTATGCGGGCGAGCTGATCCAGCAGGGCATCTCGCCGCGGCGCGCGGCGACCGTCGCGGTGACCTGGTCGCTGACCGACGAGCACGACAGCAAGCGCGCGATCGACGAAGTGGTCAAGGCGATCATGCCCGAGTAGGGCGCGTCCGCGTGCAATCAGGGATTATCCGTGTGATCGATCTGCGCAGCGACACCGTGACCATGCCGACCGTGGCGATGCGCGAGGCGATGGCCCGCGCCGAGGTCGGCGACGACGTCTACGGCGAGGATCCGACGGTCAACCGGCTCGAGCGGATGGCGGCGGAGATCGTAGGGAAAGAGGCGGCGCTGTTCGTGCCGAGCGGCACGATGGCGAACTTGGCGGCGATGCTGGCGCATTGCGCGCGCGGCTCCAAGGCGATGCTCGGGGCGCAGGCCCATACCTACGTCTACGAAGCCGGCGGTGCGGCGGCGTTCGGCGGAATCGTGATGACGCCGATCCGCAACACCGAGGCCGGCGAACTCGACCTCGACGAATTGAACGAAGAGCTGATCCGGCCGCCCGACGCGCATTTTGCGCCGCCCGGGCTGGTCGCGCTGGAAAATACGCACAATCTTTGCGCGGGCACGGCGGTCGAACTGTCGCACATGGCGGCGGTGGCCGATCTCGCGCACGCCCATCGCCTTCCGGTGCATCTCGACGGCGCGCGGATCTTCAACGCGGCGATCGCGCTCGAGACCACCGCGGCGCGGATCGCGGCGGCCGCCGATACGGTCTCGTTCTGCCTGTCGAAGGGGCTCGCCGCGCCGGTGGGCTCGCTGGTATGCGGCAGCGGCGAGTTCGTCGCGCGGGCGCGGCGGATGCGCAAGGCGCTGGGCGGCGGGATGCGTCAGGCGGGAATTATCGCGGCGGCGGGGATCGTCGCGCTCGACACGATGATCGATCGGATGGCCGAGGACCATCGCAACGCCCGGGCGCTGGCCGAAGGGCTCGGCCTGATCGCGGGGCTCAACGTGTGGCCGGTCAAACGGCGCACCAACATGGTGGTGTTCGACGCCGACGGCGGGGCGCCGGCGGCGGCGAAGTTCGCGGCGGGGCTCAAGGAGCGCGGCGTGCTGATCGGCGCGCGCGGGACGAGCACGTTTCGCGCCGTGACCCATCACGGAATCGGGCGCGGCGAGATCGATCGCGCGGTGGCCGCGGCGGCGTCGGCGGCGGGCGAGGCCTTTGGCGACTGAGCGGCCGAACATACCGAAGAGTAGTAATATATAACCAAATGAATTCACTGGGCGAGCTTTTCTCCTTGCGCGGCCACGTCGCGATCGTCACCGGCGCGTCGTCGGGCCTGGGCGTCGAATGCGCGCGGGCGCTGGCGATCGCGGGGGCCGACGTGGCGCTGGCGGCGCGGCGCGGCGACCGGCTGGGGCCGCTGGCCCGGGAATTTGCGGATACCTACGGCGTACGCGCGATCGGCGTCGCCACCGATATCACCGCCGACGCGGACCTCGATCGGCTGGTCGCGGCGGTCGAGGCGCAACTCGGCGTCGCCGACATCCTGGTCAACAACGCCGGCATCTCGCCCACCGGCCGCGCCGAGACGCTGCCGCGCGCGACCTGGGACAGCGGGATTGCGACCAACTTGACCGCGCCGATGATGCTGGCGCAGCGCTTCGCGCGCCGGCTGATCGAGATCAAGAAGCCTGGCCGCGTGATCAATATGAGTTCGATTTACGGGCTGGTCGCGAGTTCGATCTACCGGCTCTCGGCCTACAACGCGAGCAAGGCCGGATTGATCAACCTGACGCGCCAGCTCGCGATCGAATGGGCGCCGTATGGGATCCTGGTCAACGCGATCGCGCCCGGATGGATTCCGACCGAAGCGAACGAGGCCGGCATGGCCAAGCCGCAGAACCGCGAGCGGATGGAGCGCGGGACGCCGCTCGGCCGGCTCGGCCGGCCCGACGAATTGCGCGGCACAATTATCTACCTGGCGAGCGCGGCCTCGAGCTACGTCACCGGCACCGTGCTCTCGGTCGACGGCGGCTACGTGTCGTGGTGATCGTCCGCCGCGCCACGACTGTCGCGGTTGACTCCCATCGATGACCGGCATAGTCGGTCATTCGTTCAAAATATCGTAATGCGCGCGTGTGCCTGCCGCGACCTTGGCGCGAGGTCGGCGCGGCGAGGGAGGCGACGGCGGAGATGTGGGAACAGCTCTTCAGACGCAAGCCGGCGGCGTCGTTTCTGGCCGACGCCGCACCGCATGCGGGCGGACTCAAGCGCGCGCTGGGCGCGTTCGACCTGACGCTGCTCGGTATCGGCGCGATTATCGGCGCGGGAATTTTTGTGCTGACCGGCGTGGCGGCGGCCGAATATGCCGGGCCGGCGGTCACCTCGTCGTTCGTGATCGCGGGCTTTGCCTGCGCGATGGCGGCGCTGTGCTACGCGGAGTTCGCTGCGATGATCCCGGTGGCGGGCAGCGCCTATTCCTATTCGTACGCGACGATGGGCGAGCTGGTCGGCTGGATCATCGGCTGGGACCTGGTGCTCGAGTACGCGGTCGCGGCGGCCGCGGTGGCGGTCGGATGGTCGGGCTATCTCAACGTCATCCTGATGGGCATGGGCGTGCACCTGCCGGGCGCGCTGACGCATGCGCCGGCGGCCGGCCATCTGATGCAGATCGATCTGCCGGCGCTGCTGATCGTGCTGATCATGACGGCGATCCTGTACGTCGGGATTTCGGAGAGCGCGCGGATCAACTCGATCATCGTGATGGTCAAGCTGTGCGCGATCGCGGTGGTAATCGCGGTCGGGGTGTTTTACGTGCGGCCGGCCAACTGGACGCCCTACGCCCCGTTTGGATGGCACGGCGTGATGCGCGGGGCGGCGATAATCTTCTTCGCCTACATCGGCTTCGACGCGGTCTCGACGGCGGCCGAGGAGGTGATCAATCCGCAGCGCGACCTGCCGATCGGCATCCTGGCCTCGCTCTTCGTCTGCACGGCGCTCTACATTATCGTCGCGGCGATCCTGACCGGGATGGTGCCCGCGCATCTGATCGACATCAAGGCGCCGCTGGCCTCGGCCTTCGTGCTGCGCGGGATGAATTTCATCGCCGGTATCGTCTCGGCCGGCGCGGTCGCCGGGCTGACCTCGGTGATGCTGGTGCTGCTGCTCGGCCAGTCGCGGATCTTTTACGCGATCTCGCGCGACGGCCTGCTGCCACCGGCCTTCAGCAAGGTCCATCCGCGCTTCCGCACACCCTATATCCCGACCACGATCACCGGCATCGCGGTCGGCGTCACGGCCGCGCTGCTGCCGATCCAGGAGATTGCCGAGCTGACCAATATCGGCACGCTTTTCGCGTTCGTGCTGGTCTGCCTCGGCGTATGGATACTGCGCCGCGTCGAGCCCGATCTGAAGCGCCCGTTCCGCACGCCGCTGGTGCCGGCGGTGCCGATCCTGGGAGCGCTGTTTTGTGGCTACCTGATGCTGCAACTGCCGATGGTCACGTGGCTTCGCTTCTTCCTCTGGATGGGCGCCGGGATGTTCATCTACTTTGGTTACGGACGTTTTCATAGCCGGGTCGAGGCGGACGCCAACGAGCACAAGGCCGCCTCGGCGGGCTGAATCGTGGCGCCAGGAAAGCTCAGCACAAGCCCACCGTGTCATTTTGAGCGCAGCGCAAAATCCCGGGATTCTTCACGTCGCAGACTCCGTTCAGAATGACGACCTGACTTGTGCAGAACCGCGCTGGCATGTAACGCATGCGGCGTTATGTGGTATTGAAACGCGATGACGAGCTATTCCGCATCGAAAGGTTGTAGTTACAACCCAATGAGCATACGGCGAATTTTTCTCGCTATCGCCCGGATCGTCGCGGTCGTCGCGATCGCGGGGCTGGCGCCCGCGATGCTCGCAAGCTGGGCGTATGCTCAGCAGTCGCAGCCGCTGATCAAGCGCCCGCCGCCGCCAGCGCTATGGGTGGTGAACAAGAATTCGCCGTCGATCATCACGGTATTCCAGGGGGTTCGGCTGACCAGGAAAACCGGTCCGATTGGCGGCTTCTCGATCACTGCCAGTTCGGTCTCCGCGGGTGGACTGACCTTCGACAGCAGCATGGATCTGTGGGTCGGCCTGTGCGATTTGACGGCGCCCTATGATGGCTACCTGGTCGAAGAGACTCCGGCCGGATTGCGCCGCCTGTATTTGTACGGCACGGCGAAGTTCAACGCGGTGATCTCGGATCCGCTGGCGCCCAGCGGCGGCCCCGAATATCTCAGTTGCCCGCGCGCGCTTCAGTTCGACCCGTCGGGCAATCTGTGGGTGCAAGTCCGCCCGACCAACGACACGCCGACGCCGTCACTGATCGAATACGCGCGCGGTCTGTTGGTGAGCGGAAATCCGGTGCCGACGGCGCAGATTCAGACGACGAATTTGGGAACCGGCAGTGGAGCGGTCGCGATGGCCTTCGATCACGCGGGGAACCTGTGGGAGGCGGCCGACGGGATCGTCGAGTACACGGCGGCGCAGCTCGCGGCCGGGACGCAGACCGATCCCTATCAGACGTTGATCGTCGGCGGCGGCACGCCGGACTTCAGCTACCCGTCGGCGGTCACCTTCGACGCCAGCGGCAACTTGTGGGTGGCCTTTGAAATCGATGGAGGATTGAGCACCGGCGGACTCGAGATGATCGCCGCTGCGGATTTGGCCGGGTCGGGTACGAGCACCCCCACGCCCGCGGTGGTCCTGACCTCCACGGCGTACGGCAAGGGCAATCTGCTGACCAGCTTCCAGAGCCCCGACGGACTGGCCTTCGACAGCCTCGGCAATCTGTGGGTGGCGAATACGCTGCAACCCAAGACCGGGCTGGGCTCCGGCAGCCTGGTCGAGTTCGGCGTGTCGGAACTGACGACGAGCGGCAGTCCGGTGCCGCTGCGGGGAATCCTGGCGAACCATTACGACAGCAATATGATGAATCCCGGGTACCTCACGTTCGGCCCGTCGTTGCCGTAGCGAAGCTCTGCACGAGGGCCATTTGGTCGATCTGAACGCTGCGCAGAATCACGGGATTCTTCAGGTCGCGGACTTCGTTTAGCGATGCCATCCTGACTGGCGCAGACGTTCCGTGGGGCACCGCGGCGGGTGGCGTGCGGCGGCGATGAAACTTGCAAGGCGCGCGCGGCGGGCGTTAGAATCCGTCAGATAGCATGCGGGCTCGCGCGACTGAAGCGAAGCCCAACGTGGAAGCCGATTGAGTGGCCGTGCTTCGCTTCGCGCAGGCTGTTGCGCGGCCTCCACGGACCAACCATTAGACCGCCAACCAGAAAGGATACCGACCATGGCTTTTGAATTGCCCACGCTGCCTTATGCGATTGACGCGCTCGCGCCCCATATCTCGAAGGAGACGCTCGAGTTCCATCACGGCAAGCATCACGCGACCTATGTCACCAACCTCAACAACCTGACCAAGGGCACGCCGAACGAAAGCAAATCGGTCGAGGAGATCATGAAGACGGCCGGCCCCGGCGGACTCTTCAACAACGCCGCGCAGCATTACAACCACAGCTTCTACTGGAAGTCGCTGAAGCCCAAGGGCGGCGGCGAGCCGGCGGGCGCGGTGGCCGACGGAATCAAGAAGGCCTACGGCGATTTCGAGGCGTTCAAGAAAAAGTTCACCGAGACCGCCGTGACCCATTTCGGCTCCGGATGGGCGTGGCTGGTGAAGAACGCCGACGGCTCGCTCGAAGTGGTCGGCACGCATGACGCCGACAGCCCGATCGTCCACGGCAAGACCCCGCTGGTGACCTGCGACGTATGGGAGCATGCGTATTATATCGACTACCGCAACGCGCGCGCGAAGTATGTCGAGGCCTTCTGGAGTATCGTCAACTGGGACTTCGCCGCGGCCAACCTGAAGTAGCAAATACCGCCGCCGGGGCGCAGGCCGGATCGCGGTGGGCGTCCCCGGCGGCGCGACGGTGCCGCGCGCCTTTCCCGCGAGTGAAGCTAGCCCTGGAGTCGAGCGTGAGCCGCGCGGCGATAGCGATTGCGCTGTGCGGAATCGCTATCGCCGCGTGCGGCAAGCCGCGCGAACTCACCGCGGTCGAGCGCGGCGAAGTGGTCTACCGCACCAATTGCATCTCGTGCCATAACCGCGATCCGAGTGTGCCGGGGCCGCTCGGTCCGGCGATCGCCGGTGCGCCGCGCGCGCTGATCGAGGCGCGGGTGCTCCATGCCGCGTATCCGCCGGGCTACATCCCGCGGCGCCACAGCCATACGATGCGCGCGCTGCCCTGGCTCGACGGCCATATCGGCGAACTGACCGCCTATCTCGACGCGCTCCCGGCGCATCCTCCGGGCTAGGCCCGGGGGGGGGCGCTGGCGCAAAGGGGCGGGCGCGGTGTAAGTTCCGGCTCTGCGGCGCGGCGGATCGCGCCCGGCCAAATCCATCCCGCGGGGGAATCATCCGATGGAACTGCTCAAGGATCGTATCGCAATAATCACCGGCGGCAGCGGCGCACTCGGCCGCGCCGTCGCGGAACATTTCCTGGCCAGCGGCGGCAAGGTCGCCGTGCCCTACATCGTCGACGCCGAGGTGCCGCTGTTCAACGAGCGGATGGGCGGGCGCTTTCCGGCCGCGCATATCGCGCTCAGCAAAATCGACGTCGGCGACGAAGGACAGGTGGCCAAGTTCGTCGACGAGATCGTCAAGCAATGGGGCCGCGTTGATATCCTGGTCAACCTGGTCGGCGGCTTCTGGGGCTTCAAGACCGTGGCCGATACCTCGCTCGCCGAATGGCAGGCGATGTTCGATATCAACCTCAAGCCGACCTTTGTCTGTAGCCGTGCGGTGGTCCCGGTGATGCAAAAAAACAAGTACGGGCGCATCGTCTCGGTCTCCTCGCGCACCGGATTGACCGGCGCGGGAGAGTTCGCCGCATACGCGATCGCCAAGGGCGCGATCAAGACCTTCACCGCGTCGCTGGCCGAAGAGGTGATGGCCGATAACGTGCTCGTCAATGCGATCGCGCCGAGTACGATCGACACCGAGGCGAATCGCAAGGCGATGCCCAAGGCCAAGCATGAGAACTGGGTCAAGCCCGAGGATATCGCGCGGACGATCGCGTTTTTGTGCTCGGAGCAGAACCAGGTGACGTCGGGCGCCGTGGTGCCGGTCTACGGCAGGGCGTAAACGCATAGCCGGAGAGCGGAGTCGATGAGGATCGCGGAACGGTAAGATTCCGGAAACTGAAACCTCGATGAGGTTTCAGAAAAATATAAATTTCAAGTTCTGCGTCTATTCCGCGGGGCGCGCCACCGGCCAAGAGGAGCGTCGCGGCGCAACTTATATCTGAAAGTGAATCGCGCTCTTGCGCCGTTCGGACAGTGCCTGCAGCGTCGTGCGCGCCAGGATCGCGTGGACGCTGTCGCGCACCTCGCACCATACCGAGCGCATCGCGCAGGCGTCACCGCGGCCGCACAGCGTGGTGGCGCCCTCTTCGAGGCATTCGACCGGCACGAAGTCGCCCTCGATAATCTGCACGACGTCGCCCATCGTGATTTTCGCCGGATGGCGTGCGAGCAGGTAGCCGCCGCTGGGCCCCTTCTGGCTGGCGACCAGGCCGCCGCGCTTGAGCTCGATCAGGAGGCGGCGCAGATAATTCTCGGGAATCGCCTGGGCGGCCGCGATCTCCTCGACGCGCTGCGGCTGCACGCTCGGATAACGCTCCGCGAGCGTCAGCAGCGCCTTGAGGCAATAGTCAACACCAACGCCGAATTTCATAGTCCTGACAGTAATTTCTAGCACGAAATCGGGCTTGGCGAAATAGCTGACTCATCTACTCACGTATTTAGTTGACTAAATTAGTCTCCTAAGTTATCTTTAATCCCTGAGATTGGACCACTCGAGACCGAACCAGGAGTAATTGACCAACAGTGCCGAAACGGGAAGCCCCATCGTGGGAGCTGGTCTTGAAGCGCAATTCCGTCGAGCGTCTCAAGCGTGAACTGTTCCCGACGGAACTGGTCAATCAATGGGATCGGCTGGCCGAGACCTCGTACGAGACGCTGCCGGAAGAGGACATCGTGCGGCTGCAGTGGTTCGGGATGTACCACGACAAGCCCAAGATCGGCACCTTCATGATGCGGGTGAAGATTCCGAGCGGGATTCTGACGCCGGCCGGGCTCGACGCGATCGGCGAAATCTCCCAGGTTTACGGACGCGATCAAGGCGAGCTGACGACGCGTCAGAATATCCAGCTTCACTACATCACGCTGGATCGATGTCCGGAGATTTTCGCGCGGCTCAAGGCATCGGGGCTGACCACGATGGGTGGTTGCGGCGACGTGGTGCGCAATATCACCGGATGCCCGGTGGCGGGCGTCGACCATGACGAACTGTTCGACACCACCGGGCTGATCGACGAGGCGGCGGGCTTCTTTTACGGCAATCGCGAGTATTCCGACTTGCCGCGCAAGCACAAGATTTCAATCGCGTCGTGCCGTTTCCAATGCAACGCGCCCGAAATCAATTGCATCGCGCTGGTCGGCGTGGTGCGCGACGGGCGCGAGGGCTACGCCGTGCGGGTAGGCGGCGGCCAATCGTCGACCCCGCGCCTGTCGCGGCATCTGGGGGTGTTCATCGAGCGCGAACAGGCGATCGCGACGTTGCGCGCGATTATCGACGTGTGGCAATCGACTACCGAATATCGCATCTCGCGGGTCAAGGCGCGGCTCAAGTTCATGATCGACGACTACGGCGTCGAGGCCTTTCGCGCGCTGGTCGAGACGCGGCTGGGCCATCGGCTGGAGTCGCTGGCCGATCTGCCGATTCCCGACGCCGACAGCGACCACATGGGGATTCACGAGCAGAAGCAGGGCGGGCGTTTCTACGTCGGCTTTCCGGTGCGGCTGGGCCTTATGAGCGGCGGCCAGATGCGCGCGGTCGCGGCGGTGGCGGGCGCGGTCGGCGGAGATATCCGGCTGACGCGGCGGCAGAATTTTATCGTCGCGGGCATCCCGCGGGAGCGCCTCGACGAGACTATCGCGCGAGTCGGCGAGATCGGCTTTCCGCTCAGCGCCAATGGGCTCTACGCGGCGTCGATCGGATGTATCGGCGATCCGCATTGCAATTACGCCGTCACTCCGACCAAGGAGAAACTGGCCACGGTGATCGATCGGCTGGTCACCCAGTTCGGCGACGCGGTGGCGGATCTCAAGGTCAATCTCGACGGCTGCCCGCACGCCTGCGCGCAGCATTGGACGGGCGATATCGGCCTGCAGGGCACGACCGGCCGCGGTCCCAACGGCGAGCCGCTGGAGGCCTTCGACGTGATCCTGCGCGGTGGTCTGGGCCGTGACGCGGCGATCGGCAAGCCGCTGCTGCGCCGCGTGCCGTCGGCGCGGATCGAAGACACCGTCGCGCGGCTGTTCGCCGGCTATCTCGATCTGCGCCAGCCGGGCGAATCTTTCAGCCGCTTTTGCGTGCGCACTCCCGACGACGCGCTGCTGGCGCTCGGCCACGGGACCACCATCGCGGCCGCCGCCGGCGCCTGAGACCACTGGCGCCCGGACCGCGGCGATTACCCTGCACGGGGAAGGACCAGAGCTACCGATGGAAGCCGAAAACGAACGCCTGCTGATGGACGAACTGGAAGCCGGCGAAGCCGCGGTTGAACTTGACGACCAGGAGCCACAGGCGGTGCTGGCCTGGGCGATCGAAAAATTCGGCCGCCGCCTCGGTATCTGCTCGAGCTTTCAGGCCGAGGGCTGCGCGCTGATCGACATGGCCTGGCGGATCGATCCGGGCGTGCGCGTGTTCACGATCGACACCGGCCGCCAGCCCGAAGAGACCTATCGACTGATCGATCGCATCCGCGACAAATACGGTATCCGCACCGAGGTCTCGCTGCCCGACACGCGGGTGGTCGAGCAGATGGTCACCAAGCATGGCAATAATCTTTTCTATCGCGACGTCAACCTGCGCCTGCTCTGCTGCCAGGTGCGCAAGGTGCTGCCGCTGCGCCGCGCGCTGATGGGCTTTGACGGATGGGTGACGGGACTGCGCCGCGACCAGTGGGCGACGCGCTCGAATATCCGCAAAATCGAAATCGATCACGACCACGGCGGGATCGTCAAGTTCGCGCCGCTGGCCGACTGGACCGAGGACGAGGTCTGGGACTATATCCGCGCCAACGACGTGCCCTACAACGAGCTCTACGACAAGGGCTATCCGTCGATCGGATGCGGCCCGTGCACGCGTCCGGTCACGCCCGGCGCCGACCCGCGCTCGGGACGCTGGTGGTGGGAGACCGGCGCGCCCAAGGAATGCGGCATGCATTGTTCGATCGAGACCGGTGGTTTCGAGCACGAGCTGGCGGCGCTGCTCGGCGGGCATCATCAGAACGGTAACGGCTGAAGCGCCGGCGCCGCGTGCTTCGCCAATGGACGACGAACAGACGCTCAAGCTCGACGCGTTGCAGCGCGACGTAATCATTGCGCAAATCGACGCCTTTCTCGCGGCCGTCGCCGACCCGGCCGCGCGCGCGCCGTACCAGGCGATGCGCACCGCGGTCGCCAACCTCGAAGTGCCACCCGAGATGACCGAGCGGCTCGGCGCGCTGGCCGAAATGGCGCTGAACAGCGGGCGCGTGCGGGCGTCGTTCGGACCGGGCGCGGCGCTGGCGCTATGGTCGCTCTATCAACGGACGCCGCGCGGACGGGCGATCGCGGATTCGCTCGCGGCGCTCAACGGCGCGCTCAAGTCGCTGGCCGGCCAGCCGATCGAAATTGTAACCGCGATTGCGCGCGCGCCGGGCGCCTATGCGCTTACGATCAAGACGGCGCAATGCCAGATGGTGATCGCGTTCGAGGCGGCCGGCGTGCGGGTCGAGAGCCTCGAAGTGGGCTGACGCGCTCGCGCGGTCACACGCGTCGCGCGGTCCGGCGGCGCTCTAGGGAAGCTCCGCGCAAGGTCTACTCGGTCATTTTGAGCGCAGCGAAAAATCCCGGGATTCTTCACGTCGCAGACGCCGTTCAGAATGACAAGCTGACCTGTGCGGAGGTTCTCTAAAAGCCCATCGAGTCGGCCCAGTCGGCCAACTCCGGAATCCGGTATTTCTCGCCGCTGTACGCCTTGTACATCAGGAAGACCCAGAAGATTGCGAAGGCGAAGTTGAGCAGCCCTTCGATCGTCGCAAGCACGCGGCTCAAACCGCCCGGCAGGATCGCGATGAACACGCCGAGGATTACGTTGACCACGAACCATGCGATCGAAAAGACGATCGACTGGCGCGCATGGAAGCGCACGAAATCGTCCTTGTCGTAGGGTTCGAGGTAGAGAAAGATGACTCCGGTAACGAAGCCCAGCAGATAGGTCAGAGCCGCGATCGGCCTGCTCTGCGGCCGGGTGGCCTCTCCGTCCATCACGCAATCCTCCTTTCGATGAGTCGCGCCGTGTGCGCGTCCCAATCAAGTCAATCAGACGCGGCGGATTACGGCAACGGCAGGCAACCACGCGGGCGCTGGGCAGTCGCGCACGTGATGTTGTAGGCTGGCGAGCGCGACGGTGCGCGGCGGGTTCATGCGACGCGGGAATTCCACTGACGCAGGGATTTTGGCGACCGATCGATGCGGACGACGGAGGGATTCAGACTATGGCTCTACAGGTGACGTGGGATAAGGACGTTTGTATACATTCGGCGAAATGCGTGAAGACTCTGCCGCAGGTCTTCAAGGTCGAGAACGGCAAGTTCGTGATCGATCCGGCCGCGGCGAGCGAGGCCCAGGTCAGTGCGGCGGTTGCGGCTTGCCCGTCGGGAGCGCTCAAGCTCAAGGTCTAGGAACCCTCCGCACAGGTCGGCTTGTCATTCTGAACGAAGTCCGCGCAGTGAAGAATCCCGGGATTCTTCGCCGCGCTCGGAATGACACAATGGGCGTTCTTCGGTAGAGGTGCCCTAGACGGTGCGGTGCCGGCGTGCGTGCCGGACGGCTACTTCTTGCCGCCGTTCTGTTGATGGGCGAGGTTGCTCAGCGCCGCTTCGGTGATGCGGCCGGCGTCGAGCATGTCGAGTTGCGCGCGGATCCGGTTGGCGAGTTGGCGGCGGAAGACCGGCTTGGCCAGGAAATCGCTGACTCCCAGGCGCATGCCTTCGGCGCGGGCGTCAAGATCGTCGCGCGCGGTGATCATGATGACCGGGATTTCGGCGGTGTTGGGATCCTGTTTGAGCGCACGGCAGACCTGGAAGCCGTCCATGTCGGGCATCATCAGATCGAGCAGGATCACGTCGATCTGATGCTCATGCACGATGCGCAGGCATTCGGCGCCCGAAATCGCTTCGATCGCGGCAAAGCCTTCGCGTTGCAGATGGCGCGCGAGAATCGAGACGGTATCGGGATCATCATCCACGACCATCACCTGCGGCACCCTGTTCGATGAATCCATATTATCCTCTTGACGATCGCCTCGCGCGTCAGGAATCGTCCCGGTCGTTGGGACCCGGGGGCGCGATCACGCCGCAGCGCCGCAGCTTGGCGGAAAATGTTGTCCGTTTGAGTCCGAGCAGGCGCGCGGCCGCCTGCTTGTTGCCGCCGGTGTGCTTGAGCGCCTCATTGATCATGCGGCCCTCGAGTTCGCGCACCAGCAGATTGAGATTGACGCCCTTGTCGTCGAGCGTGGCCGGGATACGGGTTTCGGCCATCCGCGTGCTGGCGGTCAGATTCGAGGGTAGCACGTCGACATCGATGACCGAGTCCTCGCACAGGATGACCAGCCGCTCGACCATGTTCTCGAGTTCGCGCACGTTGCCCGGCCAGTCGTATGACCACAGGGTGACCATCGCCTCGCGCGACACGCTCCATTCGCGCCCCGGCATCCGCTGGCGCATCCGCTCGAGAAAATATTCGACCAGCAGCGGGATGTCGGAGCGCCGCTCGCGCAGCGGCGGAATGATAATCGGCACGACCTGCAGGCGGTAGAACAGGTCCTCGCGGAAGACGCCTTTTTTGACCGCCGCGACCAGATCGTTATTGCTGGCCGCGATCACCCGCGCGTCGACCCGCGAGGCGCGGTCCGAGCCGACCGGCCGCACGATACCGTCCTCGATCACGCGCAGCAGCTTGGCCTGCAACTGCGCCGGCATCTCGCCGATTTCGTCGAGGAAGATAGTCCCGCCGTCGGCCGTGCTGAACAGTCCGTGCCGCGGCGCCGCGGCACCGGTAAAGGCGCCGCGCTCATGCCCGAACATCTCGGATTCGAGCAGCTCGTGCGGGATTGCGGCGCAGTTGACCGGCACAAAGGCGCGCTTGGCGCGGGCCGACAACGCATGGATCGCGCCGGCGACAACCTCCTTGCCGCTGCCGCTCTCGCCCGTGATCAGCACGGTCGCGTCGGTCACCGCGACGCGATCGACCAGCGCGCGCAATTTTACGATCGTGGGATGGTCGCCGATCAGCGCGCGCTCGGCGAGCGAGCGATACGCCGCGTCCGCAAGTTTAGGCTCGGATGACACCGGTCAGGACTCCCCCATCGCACGGGCGATTTGCGCGATATCACAGCGCGCTTCAGACGGTCTAGAAAAGAGTCACATTATTGCCATATTCCCACAGTGGGAAACAAGCAAAACTCAATTCCTGCTGTCCAGCTCTGGGACGCCGCGCGGCGCCGATCTCTTTCGCTTCCCTCCACTCGCCAAAGATAATTCGAGCGAGGAATAGATCAATCGACTACCTTGCGTCAGGAATCTCTTCCCGATACAGCGCCGCCTGGCCGGGACCCTCGGCGACCGAGATCTCGATCGATTCGATATGCACCAGCGCGCCTTGCGCCGCCAGGGCGTCGCGCAGTTCGCACCATAGATAGCGCGCCAGCTCCTCGGCCGAGCTATGGGCGATCGGCAGCAGCACCACGTCGGCCGCCGGAAACGAAAAGCGATCGTGCTCGTAGGCCACGCGCACCTGTCCGCCCTCGCTGGCGATCGTCAGGCAATCGCTGTTGGCCGGCAGGATGGTGCGTTCATCGAGCCGATCGGCGAGCGCTTTGGTCAGGCGCTTGATCAGGCCGAAGTCGAGCACGTAGCCGGTATCGGCCAGCCGTCCGGCGACGCGCACGCCGACCTGGTAGTTATGCCCGTGCAGCGGCTCGCGGAAGCCCGGGTAGGCAATGAAGTGGGCGGCGGAGAATTTCAGATTCTCCTTGGTGACGTGAATCGAGAATCGCGGCTTCACGGTCCATCATTACTACCTGGTCGGGTCGATAGAAAGGGTGCGAGGGCCGGATGCGGCGACGCGCCGAAGGCGCATTGGTAGCGCGGCTCGTCGAGCGAGGTCGCATTGAGAAAGCGCGCGCGCTCGCCCGGCGCGACCAGATCGAAGCGCGGCTTGAGCGCCCGCTCAAGTTCGCCGTCGAGGCCGCGCGCCAGGTCGCCGATCTCAAGCCCGTGATAGCCGCCGAGCAGGCATTCGACGAAGTAGCCGACCTGGCCCTCGCGATCGAGATCGAAGGAGTCGATCCGCAGCGCCTCGGCCAGCGTGAGCAGCCGGTCCATCCCGTATTCGGCGCGCTTGGAGCGCACGGCCGCGTCGCCGCTGCCCTCGAAGCCCGAGCCGATCGCGGCGACTGCGACGCGGCCGTCGTCGAGCGGAATCGGATGGAAGATGTAGCCGTCGGAGGTGTAGCCGAGTAACTCGCGAAGCGCTGCGCGATAGCCGAGCAGGTTCCATTGCGCGCGCTCGGCCAGACCGAGCAGAAATTCGCCGAGCGGCCGATTGGCGCGATCGGCATGATCGATTAATTCGACGAATTTGTGTTCGCTGTATTCCTCGCGCCGAGCTATCAGCGGCGCCCAGTGGCGATCGAAAACCAGGCCCAGCCCGCCGATATCGTCGTCGCCGCCGATGCGATCGGCGCCACCGACGGCCTGCGCCGCGCGCGCCGCAATCGGCCGCGCCGGATCGATCGGCTCGAGATCCATCGCCAGGTAATGGCCGTGGCTCGACGGTTTGGCGAGACCGCGGCGCACGTTGCGCAGGCGCACCGGAAAGGCGTCGCCCGCCACCAGGCGGCTGCCGCCGCCGCGCCGTTCCGCGAGCATCCCGTAGCCGCTCAGCAGCGACCCGTAGCCGATCACGAGCAGGGTATTATTGACGACCAACCGCCAGCCTCCGGCGAGGCGCCGTCACAGGCGGCCGTCTCTCGCCGACAAAATTGTAGCGGCTCGGGCCGCGCGGGTCGACGCCGCCCGCGCGCCGGCCGCTCAGAGCCAGAGCAGGATACCGTGCGCGGGCATCCCGGTGGCGCGATGAATCGCGCGCACATAGAGCGCCAGTTGGACGCGATATTCGCCAAGGCGCGCGACCAGTTCGAGATCGGTTTTGAAGTCGACCACGGTCCAGCGGCGCACGCCGTCGAATTCTTCGATGAAGGCGAGATCGGCGACACCTTCGACGATCTCGCCGCGATCGCGATCCTGATCCTTCGCGTCGTCCGCATGGCCCCCACGGTCCGCGTCATCCGCGTCATCCGCGTCATGGTCGGCGAGCGTGAGGATTAGCGGCGTCTCGCGGCGCACGGCGGGCGCGGCCGCCGCCCGGCGCATCAGCGGTGACTTGAGCGCGCCGCGCACGGCCTCGGCCGCCGCGATAATTTCGTCCGCCGAGGCGCCCAGGGTGCGCCCGAAAAAATTCGCCGCGGCGGCGATCGCGCCGGGTCCGGCGTCGAGCGCGACGCGCGACAAAATCGCATGGACCAGCGTGCCGAAAACCGCGCCGTGCGGGCGCCCGGCCGGGCGCGCGACTTCGACGATCTCGATGGCGTCCGCCTCGGGCAGCGCCGGCGGATTGGCTGAGGCGGCAAGCTCGGTCGGCGTCGTGACCCGCAGTGCGGGCACGCTGGCTACGGCGATCGTCGCCGCGCGCTCCGCCCGCCATGCGTCGTAAGCGCGCTGGCCGCGCTCCGATCGATCGGTGCCCGCGTCGGCCTCGAGCAGCGCGCGCTGCCTGAGACCCATCATCTCGCGCACGTCGAGCGTCAGGATCGACGGATCCCACCAGACCACGCGATGCGCTCCGGCCTCCGGGCGATGCGTTCCGGGCGTCACGCCGGCGCCGCGCGTGACGGCGTTGGCCGGGCGATCGCCCGCGAGCTCCGCGGCAAAGGCCGGACCGCCAGGGGCGCCGCGCGCGACCGGCGTGCGCGCGTTGCGCGGGTCCGGATAGAGCACCGGATCGAGCCGCGCGAGCCAGCCCGCCTGGCGCTCGTCGCCGACCACCGGCGCGACAATTAGATCGCGCGCGCGAGTGGTAGCGACGTAGAGCAGGCGGATCGCCTCCTCGGTATCGCGGCGCTGCTCGTCGGGCGCATGGTCAAGCAGCTCGCGCGGGGCGCATCCGCCGAGCCGCTGCGCGCATAGCCGCCGCTCGGGGTCGACGAAGCGATGCGCCTCGCCGGCGGTCTCGTTGCAGGTCAGGTCGGCCAGGATGACGACCGGGAACTCGAGCCCCTTGGCGCGATGCACGGTCATGATGCGCACGCCTTCGGTGCCCTCTTCGACCACTGGCGCCTCGCCCGCCTCCTCGCGCTCGGCGCGCGCCTCGAGCTCGTCGACGAAGCCGCGCAGCGAGGTCGCACCGCCGCGCGACTCGTAGCGGCGTGCGAGATCCATCAGGCGCATCAGGTTGGCCAGCGCCTGTTCGCCGGTCGGCCAGATCGCCACACCGGCATGGGCGCGGGTGGCGGCGAGCAGGCGCGCGATAGTCTCGGCGATCGGGCGGCGATTGCGTCCGCGATGCAGCTCGCGCAGCACCCCGAGCGCGAGCGCGATCGGACCGAGTTCGGGCGCCAGGTCGGCGGCCAGCGGACGAAACGGATGGAGCGTGCCGACGGTCTCGCGAAATTGCAGCAGCGGGCCGTCGGCGATCGCGAAGAACGGACCGTGCAGCGTGGCGAAGACCGCCAGCTCGTCGTCGGGACGCTCGATCGCGCCGAGCGCGTTGCGCAGAGCCTCGGCCTCCTCGCGCCGATGAAGCGAGCCACCGCGCACCAGCACGTGGGCGACTTGCCGGGCTTCGAGCGCGCGAACGTAGGGGCGCGTGACGTCGCGGCCGTAGGAGTTGAAGCGGCGGAACAGGATACAGATGTGGCGCGGCCGAATCGGCTCGCGCCCCGCCGACTCGCGTTCGGTGACCGTCCAGCCGCTCTCGCCGACCAGCCATTTGACGAACGCGGCGATCGCCTCGGGCAGTGATTCGTCGATGCGCCATTTCACGATCCGGCCGTAGTCGCCGTAGGGGCTGGGCACCGGCAGCGCGACGATCGCGGGCTGCGCCGGGTAGTCGGCGCGATACGCTTCGAGCGCCGCGTAGGCCGGCTGGGTGGGCGATTCGGCGGCCATTAGGGGGGCAAACGCGGCGTTGACCAGCGCCTGGATCTCGGGCGTCGCGCGGAAGCTCACGGTGAGCTGCTCGAGCGCCGCGCCGCGCTCCAGCAGGCGGCGCTTGACGCTCTGGTAGAGCGCGACGTCGGCGCGGCGAAAGCGGTAGATCGATTGCTTGGGGTCGCCGACGATAAACAGCTTGCCCGGCCGCGGGCGCACGGCGAGCCAGTCGTCGGCGCGCGGATCGTCGGCCGCCAGCAGCAGCAGGATTTCGGCCTGTAGCGGATCGGTGTCCTGGAATTCGTCGATAAAAATGTGGCTGAAGCGATCCTGCAATTCGGCGCGCAGGGCGGGCTGGTCGCGCACCAGGTCGCGCGCGGTGAGCAGCAGGTCGAGAAAATCCAGCCGCCCGGCGCGGGCCTTCGCCGCGCGATAGTACGCGACCACCGGCCACAGCTCGTCGCGCAGTTGCGGCGCCAGGTTGGCGCCCGCCAGATCGCGGAACTCGTCGAGGCGGCGTTTGAGCGCGTCGCGCCGGGCGATCACGTCGGCGCGCGCCAGCGTGCCGAAGCCGCGCCCCGACCCGCGCCATCGCCAGCGCCCATGATTGCCGCGTACCAGCCGCAGCAACGCATCCTCGAGCGCGTCGTAGTCGCGATCGCGCACGCTCTCCAGGCGCGTCGCCTCGCCGATCGGGCGGCGAATCTCCTCGAGCGCCTTGCGCATCCAGTCGTCCGGCTCGCCCTCGGTGGCAAGCTCGCCGAGCGCTTCGATCTCTTCGGCCAGCGCGTCGATCGCGCGATCGCGATCGAACGGCTCGTAACGCCACGGCGCGTCGAAATCGCGCCATTCGACCAGCGCGCGCGCGGCCGCGATCAGCAGCGGGCGCGGCCCCTCGCGATCGGCCAGGTCGCGCCGGCGCAGGATCCGCCGAAGCGCCTCGCCCGGATTCGCCAGCGCATCCTCGAACCAGCGCTCGAAGGCCGCCTCGAACAGCGGCGCGGTCAGATCTTCGGCGGCGACCTCGAACATCGGATCGACGCCGGTGGCGATCGGCCGCTCGCGCAGCAGGTCGGCGCAAAACGAATGAATCGTGCCGATATGCGCCTGCTCGAGCCGGGGCAGCGAGTCGGTCAGGCGCGCGCGCGCGGCGGGCTCGGGATCGCTCTGGCGGGCGCGTTCGATTTCGGCGCGCAGGCGCAGCTTGAGCTCGCCGGCGGCCTTTTCAGTAAAGGTCACCGCGACGATCCGCTCGAGCGTGGTGCGGCCCGCCGCGATCACCGCGACGATCCGGCTGACCAGCGCGGTGGTCTTGCCGGTGCCGGCCGCCGCTTCGATGATCAGTGTCGTATCGAGGTCAGTGCGGATCCGCTCGCGCACGCGCTCATCGGCGGGCGCCGCGGGCATTGGCGCGGGGCTCGCGGCGCCGATCGGCGCGCCCGCCGTCACGGCATCTCCCGCAGACGGCGCAGGCCGGCAATCCGTTTGGCGGCGGCGTTGTCGCCGTCGGTCTTGTACTGTACCCGAGTATCCTCGTAGGGACCGCAGACGCGGCGGTAGTCGCAATACTCGCATTCGCGCGAGCCCGGCGCGGCGGGCAGAAAGCCCTCGCGCAGCGCGCTATCGAGGGTCGTCGCGAAGGCCGCGATCGCCGCGCGCGACGCGTCGTCGAGGGCGACCACGCGCTCCTCGTAACCGCCGGCCGCGGTGCAATAGTAGAGGCGGCCCGCGCCAACCGGTTCGCCCAGCACCGCCTCCGCGGCCAGCGCATAGAGCACCGGCTGCAGCGTCTTGCCGCCGCCGATTACGATATTTTTGGCGGTGCGCGCGCGGCCGGTCTTGTAGTCGGTGATCCGCAGGGCGCCGTCCGCGCCGCGCTCGACCAAATCGATTGAACCGCGCAGGTTGATCGCGACGCCGGGCGCAAGATCAACGACGGCGGGCGCGGTGGCGCTGGCCGGATCGGCATGCGCGCGGCCGGAGAGGCCGAAGGCCAGCTCGAAGCGATCGGGGCGCCAGCGCGGCGCGTCGGCGGCGGTGCGCCGCAGCCATTCGCGGAGATCCGCGCGAATCGAATCGAGACCGTCGAGCCATACGCGCTCGATCGCCGGCGCGAGCTGATCGTGATAGCCCGCGGCGACCGCGTCCAGGGTCGCGTCGAGCGTCGCGTGCGCCGCCGCCAGCGTCGCGTCGGTTACCGGCAGGCGCCCGGCGTCGCGCAGCGCGGTAAACAGCTCGAATTGCACCTCGTGGACCAGCGAGCCGCGTGTCAGCGGATCGATCACCTCGATCGCGGCCGCCTCCTCGCGCGGTTCCAGGCGATGGATCGCCTGCAAAAAAAAGCGGTACGGACAGGCGGCGAAGTTCTGCAGCGCGGTCGGCGAATAGGATCGCGCGGCGATCTGATGACGCGCCAGCGCGGCGCTCTCGCCCGGCGTCGGATCGACCAGCCCGTCGTTGACCGTCCAGCGCTTGAGCCAGCGCCGCGCACGGGCGCGCAGCGCGCGCCCCAGATGGGGGTTGGCGCCGAGCAGATAGTGCGCGGCGCCGGCGGTGGTCGCGGGGTCGGCGTCGAGCAACTGATCGAGTACCGCGAGATCGAATTCGGCCTCGTCGATCGCGTCCGCGGGACGCGCCGGCGCAGGCCATCCGAGACGTCCCGGATGCTCGCCGGCGGCGCGCCGCGCGAGTTCGTCGAAGCCCGGCAGGCGGCCCTCGGCCGCGCGCAGAATTTCGAGCGCGTAAAACGACGGCACCCGCGGACGGCCCTGATCGAGGTCAACCCGAGGGTAGGAAAAAACTACCCGTTGGCGCGCCGCGCCGACTGCCAGCCGTAGCGCCAGGCGCTCGGCCCCGACCCGATCGGCCTGCGTGGTCAGCGCCGGCGAGAGCGCCCGGCGCGCCGCGTCGGCCAGTATCGGATCCTCGACCAGCTTGCGCGGAAAGACCCGCTCGACCAGTCCGGGCACGATCACCACGCCGAACTCGAGCCCGCGCAGCGCGGCGGCCGGCCCGACAAAGACCGCGCCATAGCGCCGGCGGGCGGGCGCGCGGTTAAGCTGGCCCAGCCGATCGCCCAGCACGAGGCGCACTTCGTCGAGCGTCACCGGTCCGACCGGGCCCATCGGATCGATCTCGGCGAGCGCCGCCAGAATTGGCTGGCGATCGCGAATCGCGCGTCCGGCGAGCGTCCGCAGATGGCCCAGCCATTCGTTCCACGGCGCGGCCCGCGGCAGCGCGGTGAGTGCGTCGATCAGCGGCAGCGCGGCGTCGCGCAGATGATCGAGGTCAATCAATTGGCGATCGATTGCGGCCAGATGCGCACCGTCCTCGGCGGCGCGTCCGGCGCGCTGGAGACGGAGTTCCGCGGCGAGGCCGGCCAGGCGCCGCGCCCAGCGATCGCGGCTGCCGATCACCGCCGCTTCAACCAGCAGCTTTTCCCATCGCCACGGCGCGCGCGCCGCGGGTTCGACGATCGGCGACGGCGGTTCGTCCAGATCTTCCGGCGCGGTGGCGGTCGCGAGATCGTCGCGCAGGGCGCCCGCCCCGAATTCGGCGTCGGACGCGGCGACGACGATCTCGTCCGCGCCGGCGGCGGGCGGCGATGCGGGCAGTTGCGAAAGCGAGAGGTACTCGGCGAAGCGCCGCGCCGAAAGATTTTCGCCCGCGCAGGCGAGCAGCGCCAGCAGCGCCCGTCCGCCCGGCTCGGGACGCGCCGCGCCGCGTGCGAAATGGACCGGGACGCCGGCCCGATCGAGCGCCTCTTCGAGATAGGGCGTGTAGCGGGCGGGCGCATGCAGCGCGACCGCAATCCGATCGAAGGCGACGCCGCCGCGCGCCGCGGTCTGGATACGCCGCGCAATTTCGACGCATTCTTGCATCTCGCCCGCGGCCGAAATCAGCGTTACCGAGGCGTCGATCGTGCGCTCGGCCGGCGCCGCGTCGCGAAACAGATATTCGGCCAGGCGCTCGAGTGACGGCGCGTCGTCGTCGATCGCCGGCGCGCGGCGCGCGGCCGCGAGGTCGAGCCGCAAGGCGTCGCCGAGCCGCGCCAGCGTACCCTCGTCACCGGCCGGGACGGTCGCGAAGGTATGCGGTGCGCGCGCGGCGAGCGCCGCGATCAGATCGCGCTCGCGGGCATTTTCGATCGGCACGTCGAGCATCACGATCGGCCGTCCGCTGAAGCGGCTCGATGCGCCGTCGCCAGCGGACCCAATCGCCGCGATCGCCGCGTCGAGCATCACGGTGTGATCGGCCAGCCGCGCGGCGGCCAGCTCGTCGGCATATTGGGCGAGCAGCGCGGCCAGCGGCGGACCGATCGCCGGCAGCCGTTCGACTTCCGCCGGGGTGACGCCGGCCAGGCGCAGTTCGCCGACCGTGCGGACCAGCGCGCCGGGAAAGCCGGGCCGATCGATCACCGCGCCGAAATAGGCCAGCCGTCCGCTCGGCCGCAGCCGATAGACCGCGCGCGCGGCGATCGCCTCGGCGGCCAGCGCCGCCGCCGGCGCCAGGCCGGCCGCGGCAATCCGTTCGGCCGCGAGCAATCCGGCCAGCCGATGGAGCGTCAGGCGCTGGAGGCCGAAGAGGGCGCCGCGCGCCGCGCCGAGCGTGCGCACCAGATCGTTGGCCGCGTCCGCCGACGCCGCGATCACGATCGCCTCGGCGTCGGCCGCAAGCGCGGCGAGAAATTCGCGCGCCGCGCGCAAGCGCTCGGCGGCGCGGGGGGAGTAGACGATCGTGGCGGTGTTGGATGACGGCATTTTGCGCGGCTGCGGCGTGGCCTAATCGTCTGTCGCCGCGGGTCGGCGGAGCAAGAGGGTGCGCGCGGCTCAATCCACAGCGCGGGTGTGGACAGACCGCCCGGCGCGCTGGATTCCGATCGCCCGGCGGACGCGAGCGGCCGGCGCGATCACTATCGAATGGCGATTAGATCCGCCGGCGCAAAGCCGCGCCGCGTCAGTCGGCCAGCCGCACCGGGTCGCCCACCCGCACGATCCCCGGCGCGCCGATCGCGGCGAACACGCCGAGCGTCGCGCGATGATGTTGCGCGGCGGCGCGTAAAATCCGCAGGTCGCGCGGCAGACCGTCCTGGCGATGGGTCGTCATGACGCAGCGCAGCGCCGGCTGCATCGCGACGATCGTGACCTCGGCGCCCGCCTCGAGCGTCTTGCCGAGCCATCCGTCCTCGACGAAACCGGTCGCCTCGGGCGCGGTGTGGACCACGATATTGGGCCGAAAGCGCCGCGCGTCGGCCTGGGCGTCGTCGCCCGCCAGGCGGCGTAGATGAGCGATCGTGCCGGTCGTCAGCACGTGTATCGTGGCCGAGTCGAAGAAGCTGCCGCGCAGCAGCGCGAAGCTGTCGGGCATCGTCGCGCGCGTCAGACCGGGCATCACCTCTTCGATCGCCACGTCACCGAAGATCGTGTCGGGATCGATCATCGCGCGGCTATGCCGCCCGGCGACGGCGCGCTCGAGCGTGACGTCGAAGCCGAGCGCCGTGGAGAGCACGGTGGCGGCGTCCGCGTCATCGGGGTGCAGCGTGCGCCCGTCGGGCAGGATGATCGTGACGGGAGCGTCACCGTTGGCGATCGGCGCGCGGTCGTAGCGCGAACGATACTCGAACAGGCGCGCGATTTTCTTCGCGCTGACGATGCGCCCGCCAGCCGTCTCGCGCAGCGCCCATGCGCGGTCGCCAAGCGCGCCGCCGGGGCCGATCGCAAGCTCGTCGACGCTCTCGCCGAGCATCGACTTCACCGGGTAGCGGTAGAGTTCCTTAACGACGCCAATGTTGGTGGTTCCCATAGATTTCGCTATCTTTCAATGCTCCTGCGCTTCCCGCGCTATCCGCCAGCTGCACCCGATTGAAATCGCCGGGCCGCGCGCGGTGACCTCAATCGGTCAGCACGACGGCGTCGCCAATCCGGATAGTGCCCGGCGTGCCGACCGCCGCGAACAGCCCGACGTAGGCCCGATGATGATTCCAGGCCGTGCGCAATATCGCCGGATTATGCGGCAGTTCGGCCTGCGGATGAGTGGTTATGGCACAACGCAACGCCGGACGCATCCCGACGATCCGCAGCTCGCCACCGATTTCGATCGCACCTTCGAGCCATTGGTCCTCGAGGAAGCCTGGCGCGATGTCGCGGCCCGTATCGACCAGGAGATTGGCGCGAAAACGGCGCGGGTCGAAGTCCGCGGCACCGCCGGCCAGCGATCGCAGATGGTCGAGCGTACCGCTAGCGAGCAGATGGATCACCTCTTCGTCGTAAAAGTCGCGCCGGGGCGCGACCGCCTCGCCGCGCATGATCGCTTCGAGTTCGGCGGGCGTCAGCCGTTCGCGGCGGATTCGCTCGAAGCGGACCGTGCGCCGCAGATAGGCCGAAAGCGCGCCTGCCGCCTCTGGCGCGCCGGCCTCGACGATTGCGCCGCCGGGCATTTCGATGCGCACCCGCGCCGCGCCGCGCGCCGCATCGTCCGCCAGGGCCGGATCCCCCGCCCATGCCGCCCGCAGATCGAGCATCGCCGGCCACGCCCGCGCGCTCATCACGCCGCCATAGGTGGTTTCACACAGCGCCCATTCGCGATCGCCGGTCACGCCGCGCTCGGTGATCAGCGCCTCGTCGAGCGCCTCACCGCGCATCGATTTGACCGGGTAGCGCGCCAACGCGCTGACTACGCCGAGATGCCGCCGATGCATCGTAAACTCCTGCGCGGGGTCCGTCGCGGCCACCTTGTCGCGGCGCGCCGCGGACTGCGATAATGTAGCCTCAGGGTGATGCGCGCTATGCAAGACCGAACTTGCGCGATGGTGGTGGTGGGCAACGAGATCCTCTCCGGCAAGGTGCAGGACAGCAATGCCTACTTCACCGCACGCGAACTGCGCAAGCTCGGCGTCACGCTCCAGCGCATCGCCGTGGTTCCCGACGAAATCCGCCCGATCGCCGATGAGGTCGCATACTGCGCGAAGACCTTTGACTTCGTCCTGACCTCGGGCGGCGTCGGTCCGACGCACGACGATATCACCATCGAGGCGATCGCGGTGGCCTTCGGGCGCAAGCTCGTGGTTCATCCCGAACTCAGGCGCATCGTCGAGGAGTACTTCAAGGGCGGCCTCAACGCCGCCGGGCTCAAGATGGCCGAGGTGCCGGAGGGCGCCGTGCTCAATGCGGCCGGCGACCTGCGCTTTCCGACCGTGCAGATCGAAAACGTCTATATCCTGCCCGGCATCCCGCAGATCTTCGAACCCAAGTTCAAGGCGATTGCCGGCCGCTTCGCGACCGATCCGTATTTTCTGCGCGCAATTTTCTTGAGCGCCAACGAAGGCATCATTGCCGAGCATCTCAACGCCTGCCTCAAGCTCTATCCGGAACTGCTGCTCGGCTCGTATCCGCGCGTCGGCGACAGCGAATATCGGGTGAAATTAACCCTCGAATCCAAAGACGAGCAATACCTGACCAGCGCCTTCGATCATCTGATCGGACTTTTGCCACGGGACGCGGTGGTCAAAACCGAGTAACAATATAGTAGAGTCGATCGCGGAACAGGGTGGTCCGATCCGCTGGTGGTGGTGGAACTGTTGCTTGAACGGTGGGGGGAGGAGGAAGGACGATGAATACTAAATCCGTTTCGATGGTCGCGATGGCGATCGCTATGGGGCTCGCGTTGCCCGTGGCCGCGATGGCGCAGGATGCGGGCAGTGGCCCGGCCGTGCAGTCGCCGATGCAACTGCCCGGTACCTCCGGCGCGCCGCAGGCCCAGGTGCCGCAGCCGCAAGAGGATCCCGGCGTCAACTGGAAGGGCGTCGGCGTCGGCGCCGGCACGGTCGTCGGCAATGCGCTCTATATGCCGGCCAAGCTGGTCTACGGTATCCTCGGCGGTCTTGCGGGCGGCGCCGGATGGGCGCTGACGGGCGGCAACACCCAGGTCTCGAATACCATCTGGCGCAGCTCGCTCGGCGGTGATTACGTCCTCACGCCGAACATGGTCGCCGGCAAGGAGCCGATCCATTTCAGCGGTCCGACGACAACCGCCGTGCCGCCGCCTCCGCCCGATCCGAACGCCAACGCGGGAGGTTCCTCGACCATGACCGCGAGTTCCGCCGCGCTCGCCACGGTGCCGGCTGGAAACGTGGCCGGACCGCATCCGATCGACCATGGCGCCGGCCCGATCGGCGGCGCATCGTCGCGCGGTGGGGCGAGCGGGCTAGCGGGGCCGCTGCCGAGCACCAGCATCGAATGAGCCGCGGCGCGCGCATCGTTCGCTGCGTCTGATATGAATGGACGTTTAGTTTTGACCGGACGCTAGTTGAAAATGCGCGCGCATTCGCTACTGCGAACAGCCGGTGCGCGCACGCCGCCGCCGGATGACTGCCATCGGGATAGGCATATCGCCATGAAGCATGCACGATTTCTCTGGAAGTCGACCTGAAGCACCTGCCGCAACGCCAGGAGTTTCCTGCGCGACGAAATCGGTGTGGTGCTCGACGAGCGGGATTACGCCAAACAGCCCTTCACGCTGGCCGAGTTGAAGGAGTTGTTCAAGGGCGTCGATCCGCGCGACTACCTCAATCCCAAGAGCCCCGCCTTCAAGGCGCTCGGCCTCAAGGGCCAGACGCTCACCGCCGAACGCGCGCTCAAGCTGATGGCCGAGGAGCCTAATCTGCTCAAGCGGCCGTTGGTTATCGCGGGCCCTACGATGATCGCCGGATTCGATCGCGAGCGTCTGCGCGCCGCGTTGAAATAGGGCAGGCCGACACGCGGCCCGGGATCGTTCGATCGTGCGAGGCTACGCCGATTTCTCGATCTTCTCGGCGCGCTCGACCGCGCGATCGGCACGCTCGGGTTTTTCCGGCTTCTCCGGCTTGTCGTTCTGGCGCATCTGATGACCGCCGGGGACCGGCAGCTTACTGGTGGTCAGAACCTCGATAAATTTGCGCACCGCCGGGGATAGCTCGCGTCCGCGCTTGTAGATTATCGCGAGTGGGCGGGTAAACGGCCCTTCGGTGAACTCCAGCATTTTGAGCGAATCGCGCTTGGTTTCGAGTTCCACCGTCGAGCGCGGCACGATCGCGATTCCCTGGCCGATTTCCACCGCCCGCTTGATGGTCTCGATATTGTCGAACTCCATCGTGTAGTTCGGCCGCACCCCATGCTCGCGCAGGATTCGGTCGGACGCCTTGCGCGTCGCTATGTCGCGCTCGTAACCGACAAAGCGCATTCCCACCAGCTGACTAACGCTGACCCGTGTGAGCTTTGCCAGCACGTCCTCGGGCGGCACCACCAGCACCAGTTCGTCGTGCCGAAACGCGATCGTCACGATCTGGCTGCGCTTGGCCGGATAGGCGACCACGCCGAGGTCGATCTTGCCCTCGACCAGGTCGTCGTAGATCTTGTTCGATCGCAGGTATTCGAGATGGACGTTGACCTGCGGATAGGTGCGCAGAAACTCGCTCAGATAGGGCGGCAGTTCGTGCAACCCGACGCTGTAGACGGTACCCACCCGGATCGATCCGGCGACCACCGACCCGATCTCGCGCAGCCGATTCTCCAGTTCGACGAAGCGCCGCACGATCTCCTTGCTCGAATTGTAGAGAATCTGGCCCGCCGGCGTCGGTTTGACACCCGCCCGCGCCCTCTCTAACAATCGGCATTCGTACTTGTCTTCAAGGCTGCGGACCTGCTGGCTGACCGCCGACTGGGTGACGAAATTTTGCGAGGCAGCATAAGAAACACTGCCGCTTTCGATAATGTCGCAGAAGACCTTTAGCGTTTCGATGTGCATATTACTACGCTGTCATATAAGCGTATTTGATGGCCCCAGCTTACGCAACGGGGTTCCTGCCGGGGATCGCCTCCGCGTCGCCGCGGCCCGCGCGGGATTGGCCGGGCGCCGCCCGATGTTGTATATGACCGACGCCCGCTGAGCGCGCCGCGCGAAGCTTGTTAGAATAATGTTTGAATATCGCCAAGGAGGCCGCCAATGGCCGATACGTTGAAAGATCTCGATTTCTTCCAGCTCGACGAACTGCTCAGCCCCGAAGATCGCATGACCCGCGATGCGGTCCGCCAGTTCGTCCAGCGCGAGGTCATGCCCGGCATCGAGGGCCATTTCGCCAACGCGACCTTTCCGCGCGAGATCATCCCGAAGATCGCGGAGTTGGGCATCTTCGGCGCTAATTTGAAGGGCTACGGATGCGCCGGGATGAACAACGTCGCCTATGGCCTGATCATGCAGGAGCTTGAGGCCGCCGACTCGGGTCTGCGCTCGTTCGCCTCGGTGCAGGGCGCACTCGCGATGTACGCGATTTACGCCTGGGGCTCCGAGGAGCAGAAGAACCGCTACCTGCCCGCAATGGCGCAGGGCAAGCTCATCGGATGCTTCGGGTTGACCGAACCCGACCACGGTTCCGACCCCGGCGGGATGGAGACGCGCGCGCGCAAGGACGGCCAGGGCTGGATTCTGAATGGCACCAAGCGCTGGATCACCAACGGCTCAATCGCCGACCTCGCGATCGTGTGGGCCAAGATCGATCAGGGCATCACCGGCTTTATCGTCGAAAAGGGCGCCCCCGGTTTCACCACGCGCGATATCCATGGCAAGTTTTCGATGCGCGCGTCGATCACCTCCGAGCTGATGTTCGACGACGTGCGGCTCGACGCGAGTGCGCAACTGCCCACCGCGCGCGGCCTCAAGGCGCCGCTCGCCTGCCTGACCCAGGCCCGCTACGGCATCGCGTGGGGCGCGATTGGCGCGGCGCGCAGTTGTTACCATTGCGCGCTGGATTACGTGAAATCGCGCAAGCAGTTCTCGCGCCCGCTGGCCGGCTATCAGTTGGTGCAGCAGAAGCTGGTCAACATGCTGACCGAGATCACCAAGGCACAGATGGTCTGCCTGCGGCTGGGCCAGTTGAAAGACGCCGGCACGATGCGCCCCGAGCACGTCTCATTCGCCAAGCGCAACAACGTGCAGGCGGCACTCGATATCGCCCGCACCGCGCGCGACATGCTCGGCGCCAACGGCATCGTGATCGAGTACCCGGTGATTCGGCACATGCTGAATCTCGAGACCGTCAACACCTACGAAGGCACCCACGACGTGCATACGCTGATCCTGGGCCGCGATATCACGGGCGCCAGCGCCTTCGATTGATCGGCCGCCGCGCGCGTCCGCGCGCGCTTAGCGCATGATCATGTTGAGGCCGCTCGGCGTCGAGTAGCGCGTGAAATCCAGATATTCCTTGGGCACCTGTTCGTTCACATAGAACGGATGGGTGCCGTCGGTCGGATCGCCGACGAACGAGGCATGGTTGTTCTGGATATCCCAGAACGCGTAGACCACAGATCCCGAGGAATCGACCGGGCCGATTCCCGGCACGTCCACCGTGTGCATGAACAGGCCGGCAATCTTCCAGAGCTGCATCTTCGAATCGTACAGCTCTTCCCATAGCGGCGCTGAGTCGACCTTGTCGACGTACATGATCCGCTTGCCGTAACAGTAGCCCGCGCTCTGCGCAGGCAGCTTGCTCATGCCGATCACGTCGACGTCGCGCACTTGCCATTTGCCCCACGACGGCTTGGGCCATCCGAGCGGCATCTCGAAGGCGTCGGGAAAGCCTCCGTCGGGCATCTTGCTGAGGATCAGCGCGAGGATCTTGCGGTCGCCCAGGTAGTCTACTTTGAGCTGCGTGATATTCGAATTGAACCCCGACCGGTAATCATCCTGGTTGATATCGAGACCGGAGTTCTGCCCGCAGCGCGCGTAGGTCGATACCGACTGGTAACGGCGCAGCGAGGGGATGAATGCGTACAGATCCTGCGATCGCGCGAGATCGTTATAGGCAATCGTCAGCGACGCCGTATAGCGCATCTGCTCAGGCTGCAGAATCATGAACCATTGGGTAAAGAAAGTGCCCTCGGCTTGCGGCGTGTTCGCCGGCACACCCGGGTCGGTGTTGAAACTGAGCTGGCGGTAAACCACGTCGCCGGTGGTGCAATTGGTATTGCCGTCCGCATTGAGCGTGCAGCCGCTCGCCTGGCTGATAAACGACAGGTGCGGCACGTAGCGGTACCAGAGATTGGCTAGAATCTTCCAGCCGCGATGCGGTTCGGCGGGCGCCGGAAAGGGCAGGCCGCCCTGGTAGCCGGTGAGCGTCAGGCCGCCGCCGGGCAGTTCGACGATCTTGATCTGGCTCGAGAATTTTTCGGTCGCCGCCGCGTAATTCTTCGGCGGCTGATTGACGATCGTCGGGCCGACTTCGATCGCCACGTCGGCCGGCATCTTCCAGTAGTATTTCCCGGTGAACAGATCGGCCAGTCCCTCGGACATGAACGGCCGATACTGCGTCCAGTTCTGCATCGTGATCGTCGTGCCGGGCGCAATCGTCGCGGCGGCGGGGGCTGGTTGCTGGGCGAAACCGATCGCCGGTACAAGCAGAAACGGCAGGCAGATGAGCATCAGGCGAAGCGATTTCGTCATCGGTACTAATTCTCCATCAGGCAGACTTTAAGCGGACGCCGCCCAGCGTTAGCAAAGTATTCGCGCGGGTACAAATATCCCGCCATCGCGGCTTCGCCGGGCAGTTGGGCATCGACGCGCCGCCCGTGCTAGTTGTCGGTCGTTCACATTACTCGCTGCTTGCGGACGGGGGTCGAGCCGATGGAAGTCAGGGGCAAGAATGCGATCGTCACCGGCGCGGCGCGCGGCATCGGACGCGGCATTGCGCTCGAACTCGCGCGCGCCGGCAGCAATCTCGCGCTGGTCGATCTCGGCAATCCGGCCGACGCGGCGTTGACCTACAACCTTGCCGCGCATACCGAATTGCTGCGCACGGTCGAGGAGGTCAAGGTGCATGGCGTCCGGGCGATTCCAATCCTCGCCGACGTCACGCGCGCCGCCGACTGCGCGCGGATGGCCGCCGAGACCGCCGCGGCGCTGGGCAGTATCGATATCTTGGTCAACAACGCCGGCATTATCGCCGTCGGCCTGGTCGCCGATTTCTCCGAGCAGCAATGGGATCGCGTGATGGCCGTGAACGCCAAGGGGCCATTTCTGTGCGCGCAAGCCTGCATCCCGCATCTGACCCGCGCCGGCGCGGGCGCGATCGTCAATATCGCGTCGATCGCCGGCAAGCGCGGACGCGCCGGCGTGTCCGCCTACTGCGCGAGCAAGTTCGCCGTGGTCGCGCTGACCCAGGCGCTGGCCGAGGAGCTGGGCGCCGCCAACATTCGCGTCAACGCGGTCTGCCCCGGCTTCCTGCGCACCGCGATGTGGACCGAGGTGCTCAATAAGGTCCGCCTGCCGCTCTTCCAGTCCGGCGAGGGAAGCGACAATCTCACCTTCATGGCGACGCAGGGGACCTTCCTCGGGCGCGAGCAGACCCCCGCCGACATCGGCGAAGCGGTGGTCTACCTGGCGCGCGCCGATAACGTGACCGGAATCGCGCTCAACGTCGCGGGTGGCGCGGAAGTGAATTAGCCGCGCGCGGGCGGCGATTGCTGATCGGCGGCCGCGCGCATTAGAGATGATCGCAATGGACAGCGCGCTCCGGGCGTGAGTCACCGGAGCCCATAACCAGTCGTGGCGGAGCATCGAGCATGATCAAGACGACAGAATTCAGCCATGTGGCGGTCCGGGTCACCGACGTCGAAAAGTCGAAGAACTTCTACGAGCAGGTCATCGGGCTGAAAACCATCCCGCGGCCCCAGATCAAGATTCCCGGCGAATGGTACGGCGTCGGCAACAACCAGTTGCACATCATCGGCGGCGAGCCGCGCACCGGCATTGATCCGACCGGTCCACACATGGCGATCGAGGTCGAGGATTTCGACGCGACCAAGGCCAAGGTCGAGGAACTCGGCATCCCCTATCTCGACGGCGCCGCGATGGTCTCGCGGATGACGCCCGAGGCGCAGAAGATGGTCGGCCGCCAGTTGTGGATTCAGGATCCGGACGGCAACGTGATCGAGCTGCGGCAGAGCTCGCGCTAGGCGCCGGAAATTCGCGTGCGGCCCGTCAGGCGACCTCGCGCGATTCCACGGCGATCGGCGCGGCATGGTTGGAGGGTGCGGCCGCAGCGGCTCCCGCCGATGGCGCATTGCGCGCCATCGGGGCGCGGCTCGCGGCGGCCGATCGGACCGCCGTGCGCATCGATTTCACGGGGCTGGATTGACTCTGCCGGTCAGTTTAGCTTAGCTGATGGGTCTCTTCGTCGGCGGTGGGGCTGTAGCTCAGCTGGGAGAGCGCCTGAATGGCATTCAGGAGGTCGCGCGTTCGATCCGCGTCAGCTCCACCAATAAAATCACGCACTATTTGGCTCTCGGACAACATCGGACAGCCGCATTGTCCGAAAACTGTCCGAGTTTGTCAAGCGTCGCGGCTCCAGCCAAAGATAGATTGCCGAGTTGCGGGCCTGTTTGAGGCGATCTCAATGGGTCCGTTCGCTTGTCGATCGCAGAAGGACCAAAAGCCAGAACTCCTCTCGTCTTTCTACTTCGGGCATTTCTCCATCTATCCGGTGCTCTGTATAGTATTGAGGGTGAATCCTTGGGAGGCAGTTTTGAGTGGCTGCGCAGCTCGAAGAATATCTGCGGAATGAAATTCCTGCTTGCAAGAGCGAGATAGAACAGATCGCTGCCACTGCCGGCGCCGTTTTGCAAAGTTT
>DATLRA010000006.1:0-4177 GCA_035534935.1 Binataceae bacterium (SeqCode) | reverse complement strand
CGCGCGCGAAGTAGCGGCCGATCAGAAAGGCCATCGTGGCGCCGATCGTCGCGCCGATCGAGACGTAGATCGAACCGCGCACCACGCCGAAGATCGCGCCCCCGCTGATCGTCATGATTGCGCCGGGGATGAAAAGCACGCACGCTATAATGTAGGCAATGATAAAGCCGAGCGGTGCCAGCGCGCCGAGCGACGCGATCCATTCGAGCACCTCGCGCAGCACGGCGGCGGCGCCGAGCCAGCGCGCGGCGATCAGCAGGATAAAGATCGCGATCAGGGCGATGGTGAATTTGCCGCCGCCACGCATATAGCCGCCTCCGTCCGGCGTCGCGCCGCAACAATTCCCCGCAGATGCAGTGGGAGTATGCGTTTCAAGAGCCGCGCAACCGGTCACGCGACGCCCGCAGGCACGCGCCATGCTTATAATACGCTTGACGATGTTGTAAACCTGTAGCGATGGCCCCTCACGAACAACATCGCCCGCACGGCCGCGTCGAACTCAAGTTCGGCGTGATCACCGCCAGCGATTCGCGTATCGCCGCGACCGACGAGAGCGGCCGGCTGGTGCGCGAATTACTCGAGCATGCGGGCCATCGCGTGGTCGCGTACGACGTTTTGCCCGACACGCCAGAGCTAATCGCGGCGGCGCTGCGCGCGAGCCTCGCGCGCGGTGACGGCGTGATCTTGAGCGGCGGCACCGGAATCGCGCCGCGCGATTCGACGATCGAGGCGGTGCGTCCGCTCCTCGACAAGGAACTCGACGGTTTCGGCGAGCTGTTCCGGATGCTCTCGTACAATGAGATCGGGACGGCGGCGATGCTGAGCCGGGCAATCGCTGGTGTGAGCGGCGGCAAGATCGTCGCAGCGCTGCCCGGATCGCCCAACGCGTGCCGTCTGGCGATGGAAAAACTGATCATCCCGGAACTCGGCCACCTGGCGCATCTGCTGGGACTCGGCGGCGCCTGAAATCCCGGTGACCCGGCGCGAAAGCGAACCATGAACCATCTCACGATCAAACTCTTTGCGACGCTGCGTGAGCGGGCGCGCGCGGCCGAATTGAATCGCGAGTACCCCGACGGGATGACCGTCGGCGAAATCTGGAGCCGCCTGCTGGGCGAATTTCCGGCGCTCGGCGGCCATCACGACGGCGTCGCCTACGCGGTCAACCAGGAGTACGTCGAGGCGCATTTTCGCCCGCGCGATCGCGACGAGGTCGCCTTCATCCCGCCGGTCAGCGGCGGCGCCGACGCACCATGGGTCGGCCCGGTCGCGATCGGCCGCGAGGTGATCGACGTGGCGGCGCTCGAGCGCGCGGTCGCCGACCCCGCCGCCGGCGCGACAGTCACCTTCGCCGGCACCACGCGTATCGGCAACGCCGGGCGGCGTGTGCTGCGGCTCGAGTACGAGGCGTACGAGGCGATGGCGCTGAGCGAGCTGCGCAAGCTCGCGCAGGAGGCCGGCAAGCGCTTCACGATCGTGCGCATCGCGATCCGCCATCGCGTCGGCGTGGTCGAAATCGGCGAGACCTCGGTGGCGATCGCGGTTTCGGCGGCGCATCGGGCGGCGGCCTTCGAGGCCTGCCGCTTCGCGATCGATCGGCTCAAAGAGATCGTCCCGATCTGGAAGAAAGAGTATTTCGAGGGCGGCGAGGTCTGGATCGGATGCCAGACGTCGCATCCGCCCGATCTGCACGGCTGAGGAAGCTCCGCGCAAAGCCTACTCGGTCATTTTGAGCGCCGCGAAAAATCCCGGGATTCTTCACGTCGCAGACTCCGTTCAGAATGACAAGCTGACTTGTGCAGAGTTTTCGTAGCCGCGCCGCCGCGGCCGAAAAAGGATACACTGGTTGCGCGCATCGACCCGTGCAGCCGCTTCCACCGCGATTGACTCCATATTGACCGAGCGGCCAGTATCGGTTAACTAGAGCGTGATCTATGCTCCCAAACGAAACATCGGTTGAAAAAATCATCCTGGCCGAGCCGCGCGGCTTTTGCGCCGGCGTCGATCGCGCCGTCGAGGGCGTGCGCTACGCGCTCCGCGACTACGGCCGTCCGCTCTACGTGCGCCACCAGATCGTGCACAACCGCTTCGTCCTCGAAGCGCTCGAGCGCGAGGGCGCAATCTTCGTCGAGAGTCTCGAGGAGGTGCCCGAGGGCCAGCGCGTAATCTTCAGCGCTCACGGCGTCGCGCCCAGCGAATGGGATCGGGCCGCCGAGCGCCGCCTGCGCGTCATCGACGCGACCTGCCCGCTGGTCACTAAGGTCCATTCCGAGGTCGAGCGCTACGCCTCCGAGGACAAGACCGTCGTCCTGATCGGCCACGCCGGACATGAAGAGGTTAAGGGCACGCTGGGCGTCGCGCCGGGCAAGGTGCTGCTGGTCGGCACCGTCGAGGAAGCGGCAACGATCGAGGTGCCGGACGCGGCGCGCGTCGCGGCGGCCACCCAAACCACGCTCAGCGTCGACGACACGCGCGATATCATGGCGGAGTTGAAGCGGCGCTTTCCGGCCTTGGCCACGCCCAAGACCGACGACATCTGCTACGCCACGCAAAATCGCCAGAATGCGGTCAAGGAACTGGTCGAAGTCAGCGACGTGGTGCTGGTGGTCGGCTCCCGGCAGAGCTCCAACGCCAACCGGATGGTCGAAGTTGCGCGGATGCGCGGCGGGCGCGCCTTCCTGGTCGATTCGCTGGCCGACGTCGAGCCCGCGATGATCGACGGCGTGCGATCGCTTGGCCTGACCGCCAGCGCGTCGTCGCCCGAATGGCTGGTCGAGGAGATTATCGGCGCGTTCTCGGCGCGTGGCGCGGTCGTCGAATTGATGAAGCTCAAGGAAGAGCGGGTGCATTTTCCGCTGCCCAGGGCCGCCGACGAATGAGCCCGCCTCGCCGGTCATCCGCGGCCGTCCGCCGCCGGCACAAATCAGCGGCCGTCCGCCTCTGAAGGAGGGTCGACCCTAGCGGCTTGATGGAGCGGCGGGGAGGCTACATAGCGGTCGAAGGTCCGATCGGCGTCGGCAAAACCAGCCTCGCCCGCGCGCTGGCGCGGGAACTCAACGCGCGGATGGTGCTCGAGGACGCCGACGACAATCCGTTCCTCGCCCGCTTCTACGAAGACCCCGAACAGCACGCGCTCCCGGTTCAGCTCTACTTCCTGCTCACGCGCTACAATCAGCAGCGCGCCCTCGCCCAGCAGGACCTCTTCACCCAGGCCACCGTGGCCGACTATCTCTTCGCCAAGGACCGGATTTTCGCGACCCTCAATCTCGCGCCCGACGAGCTGACGCTCTACGACAACGTCTACCGCCTGCTCGACGCGCGGATGGCCAAGCCCGACCTGGTGGTCTATATCCGCGCCAACGTCGAGGTGCTGCTCGAGCGGCTGCGCAAGCGCAACCGCGACTTCGAGCGCCACGTCGGCGTCGGCTATCTCGAACGCGTGTCGGCGGCCTTCCGCGATTTCTTTTTCTACTACGACGAGACGCCGCTGCTGGTGGTGGATACCACGGAGCTCGATTTCGTCGCGGATTCGGACGACCTCAAGGATCTGATTCGCGAGATCGATCGCGCCGGCCCCGGCGTGCAGTATTTCGTCCCGCGCAAACGGTAACGGCGGCGCGCCCACGCTTCAACCGCATCATTCAAAAGCTGTATGTTTGATTTTCACCTGGAGGCCTCGATTGGATGAACCCCGATCTGACCATAGACAACCTCGTTGCGGAAGCCGCCCATTTCGCAGCGGCGGAGAGCAGTCATGATGAGCCGAAGCTGTTCGGGGTCGACAACGGGAAGACTGTGGGAACCTACCTCGAGCATAAGTTTCTGCTTCACTTGATGAGCAAATACTCTTTCGTGGGTGGTAATTCCGCATCCGGGATCGATATCCCCAGTATCAATGTCGATATAAAAGTGACGAGCATCAAACAGCCGCAGTCCTCCAGCCCGTTCAAGGACGCTCGGCAAAAGATCTACGGCCTCGGCTATAATCTGATCGTCTTTGTTTACGAGAAGGCCGACGATCCGATCTTCAAAACCGGTCGACTCAACATGCGACATACGATTTTCATAGAGAAAGGGCGCACTGGTGACTACCAGATGACGCGCGGGCTGCGCGAGATACTCGATCGTGATGGGAACGCGGAAGACCTAATTGCCTTCATGCTCGACAAGAATCTTC
>DATLRA010000005.1:0-4356 GCA_035534935.1 Binataceae bacterium (SeqCode) | reverse complement strand
TCGGCAAGAACCTGGTCGATATCATCCTGAGCAACAACGGCTACAAGGTCATCAACCTCGGCATCAAGATTCCGCCCGACGAACTGATCAAGGCCTGCGCGAAGTATCAGCCCGACGCAATCGGGCTTTCCGGACTGTTGGTAAAATCCGCCCAGATGATGGTCATCACGGCGCAGGATCTCAAAACGGCGGGCGTCCGCTGTCCGATCCTGGTCGGCGGCGCCGCGCTCTCCGCGCGCTTCACCCGCATCAAGATCGCCCCCGAATATGACGGCCTGGTCGCCTACGCCAACGACGCGATGGCCGGACTCGACCTCGCCAACCAGGTGATGGACCCGCAGCGGCGCGAGGCGCTGATCGGCACGCTCGACGAGCAGACCCGCAAGCTGCTCGCCGCCGTCCGTCCGGTCGACGGCAAGGCGCGCACCGTCCGCCACGGCCCCGCCGTGGTCTACGACGGGCCGATCCCGGAGCCGCCCGATCTCAAGCTCCATCTGGTGCGCGATTTCGACCTCGAGCAGATCTTCCGCTACATCAACCCGGTGATGCTCTACGCGCGCCATCTCGGCTTCAAGAATTTCGAGCAGGCGTTCGCCGCCGGCGATCCCAAGGCGCTCGAACTGCAAGCCGCGATCGCCGCCGTCGAGGACGAGATTCTCGCCCGCCCCGACATCACCGCGCGCGCGGCCTATCGCTTCTTCGCCGCCCATTCCGACGGCGATCGCGTGCTGACGGTCTATGCGCCTGACGGCAAGCATCCGCTCGAGCGCTTCATCTTCGGCCGCCAGTCCGAGACCCCGGGCCTGTGCCTGGCCGATTACGTCACGCCGGCCGCATCGGGGCGCCCCGATTATCTCGCCATGATGGTCACGACGATCGGCGAGGGGGTGCGCGCGCTGGCCGAGGAATGGAAGGACCAGGGCGAGTATCTGCGCTCGCACATTCTGCAGATTCTCGCACTCGAAGGCGCCGAAGCCTTCGCCGAACTGCTCCATCTTAAATTGCGTCAGATGTGGGGGATCGGCGATCCGCCGGGCCTGACGATGAAGGATCTCTACCAGGGCCACTATCACGGCAAGCGGTTTTCGTTCGGCTATCCGGCGTGCCCGCGGCTCGAAGACCAGACGCAACTGTTCCGCGCGCTTGAACTCGAACAGAGCGGCTTGGGCGTGCGCCTGACCGAAGGCTACATGATGGACCCGGAGAGTTCGGTCAGCGCGATCGTCTTTCATAATCCGCTGGCGAAATATTTCACCCTTTCGCCCGCCGACATCGAAGCGTTAGAACGGGAGCACGACTCCCCCACCCCGCAAGCGGCAGTCAGCTAGGAAAACTCTGCACAAGTCAGGTCGTCATTCTGAACGGCGTCTGCGACGTGAAGAATCCCGGGATTTTTCGCTGCGCTCAAAATGACCGAGTAGCCCTTGTGCAGAGCTTCCCTAGCGCTGCGCGCCAGAATCAAAAACGGCGGCGGGATTCGATCATCCCGCCGCCGTCGTATTCTCATCCGCTGTCGCTGGGCGATTAGCCGATCACCCCAGGCTGCGCTTCTCGCGCTCGGCCAGCTCCAGGTCCGCATCGACCATCATCGCCGCCAGTCCCTCAAACTTCACCTTTGGCTCCCAGCCGAGCACGCGCCGGGCCTTGGCATAGTCGCCAATCAGCACGTCGACCTCGGCCGGCCGCATGAAGCGCGGATCGAACTCGAGGTGGCGGCCGGGGTCGAGCCCCAGGCGATCGAAAACCACGTCGAGAAATTCGCGCACCGTATGGTTCTCGCCGGTCGCCACCACGTAATCGTCGGGCCGCTCCTGCTGCATCATCAGCCACATCGCCTCGACGTAGTCGCCGGCAAAGCCCCAGTCGCGCTTGGCGTCGAGGTTGCCCAGCACCAGCTTCTCCTGCAGGCCCAGCTTGATCCGGGTGGCGCTGCGCGTGATCTTGCGCGTGACGAAATTCTCGCCGCGCCGCGGCGATTCATGGTTGAACAGGATGCCGTTGGTAGCGAACAGCCCATAGGCCTCGCGATGGTTCACGGTCTGCCAATGCGCGTAGCACTTGGCGCATGCGTAGGGGCTGCGCGGATGAAACGGCGTCGTCTCGCGTTGCGGAATCTCGGCGACCTCGCCGAACATCTCGGACGATCCCGCCTGGTAATAGCGCACCGATCGATCGTGGCGCTGGTTATGGTCGCGAATCGCCTCGAGCAGGCGCAGCGCGCCCACGCCGACCACGTCGGCGGTGTACTCGGGCTGATCGAACGAGATTCTGACGTGCGACTGCGCGGCGAGGTTGTAGACCTCGTCGGGCAATGTCGATTCGATTATCCGGCGGATCCCGGTCGCGTCGCCCAAGTCCCCGTAATGGAGCTGCAGCCGCGAGACGTTGCCGCCAAGGCCCTGGTGCAGATGGTCGATGCGGCCGGTGGTGAAGGTCGAACTGCGCCGCACGATGCCATGGACGGCGTAGCCCTTCTGCAATAGAAATTCCGCCAGGTACGAGCCGTCCTGGCCGGTAACTCCGGTAATCAATGCGACTTTATTCATTCCACCGGCTCGGCGGCCAGACGCGACCGGATTACGTCACACCTGCCAGCCTTCGCTTTGATCTGATAATTCATGCGTCAACAATCATATCGTGCCCGGCCCGTCCAAATCGAGCGTGAAAAAAAGGCGCGGCTTGCACCGCACCCGCTTCATTAACCCTCCGCTTCGTCGGCCTGCCGACAGCCGACCATCGCCGGCCGCCGCACGGGCTAGTCGCCTTTGGCCAAGCGATGGGAATCGCTGTCGAAATGCTGCGTCGAGAACTCGTAGAGTTCGGCGTCCTCGAGCGCCTCCATCTGATGAATCATCCCGATCGGGATATCCATGCACTGGCCCGCTTCGAGCACGAACTCATCGACCACCGCGGACTCCGCCGAGTCCCGGATGCGGACGATGAGCCGGCCGGCGCGCAGGTAGAATGACTCAGCCTTGATCTTATGGAAGTGCAGCGAGCACTTTTTGCCTTTGCTGATTTCGAGGATTTTGCCGCAATAGCGCTCTTCGTTCGCGATCCAGACCTCGCGTCCCCAACCCTTGGGCACAATTTTTATCGGCGCACGCGATCGATTCATAAGAGTTTCAGCCGGCTCCCTCCGCCATCCCGGATCCATCGGCGGCCGTAAGTCATTAATGCTACCGTTAGCATCTTAAATTTTAGTGAAATACTTGCAATCACGCCACAACCTGTCCGTGGGCCGCCTGCGGGCCAGCCCCAATCACATCGACCGCTTCAGTCTCGGCCAGCGCTTCAGCCGCGACCCCCATATCGTTGACCCGGATCGAAAAGCGCCGCATCGGCAGATGCCGGCGGCTGGCGAAATCCCACAGCAGCGCCATCCGCTCGCGCGGTATCGGATCGGTCGCCACCAGCACCTGGCTGAATTGCTGCTCGACGTAAATCCGGTCGAGGTCTTCAAGCGTACCCATCACGCGCCGCCCATGCACCAGCTTGCCGATCGTGAAGCTGTCGTCGTCGACAAAGCCGATCAGTTTGAAGCGCCGTCCGCGCACCGCCGTGATATAGCGGGCCGCCGCCTCGGCCAACTCGCCCGCGCCGACGATCAGCACGCGCTCATGCGGCGCGGCGAGCAGCGCCACACCTTTGCGCAACGCCCGAAACGACATCCGGCTGGCGACCAGCAGGTTAAATAGCAGGATCACGTAAAGTGCCGCGACCGAACCCGACAACGCGATCGGCACGACCAGCGACGCCACCACCACCAACGTACCGGCGAGCACCGCGCCATTGGCGAAGCGAATCACGTCCGAGACGCTCGCGTAGCGCCAGATTCCGCGGTAGATACCCGCGACCAGAAAGGCGCCGTAGGTCACCGCCATCACCGCGGGCACGCTATGCAGCAGGCTCATCATGCGCCCGTCGTCAATGTAGAAGTCCAGCCGGAGTAAAAAGGCGCCGAAATACGCGGCCGGGATCAAGGCCGCGTCGAGCAGCGCCTCGGCCACGCGCCGCTTGTAGCTGTAAGTCAGGATAAATCCCGCGAGCCCCTGCCGGTAACCCGAGGCGGCGCCGGGCGCGATCGAATCGAAGGTCAGATCGATCATGAAGAGACCCATCAGCGCAAACGCCACGACGATGATCGGCAGCGTCGCCAGCAAGTAGGGATGCGGCAGCACGGTCAGCACCACCGCGCATGACGCCGCGACCGCCGCCACGCTCCAGCACATCATCACCGCGCGGCGATCCGAAAGCCCCAGCGACAGCAGCCGGTGATGCGAATGGTCGAGGCCGCGACGTGAAATCGGCCGCCCGGTCGCCATCCGGCTCACACTCACGATCGCCGTGTCGAGC
>DATLRA010000004.1:0-18515 GCA_035534935.1 Binataceae bacterium (SeqCode) | reverse complement strand
ACTTGACGATCTGATGCGCGATATCGCCGCGGTAGAAGCGATCGCGCGCCGCGTCGATCGCCGATTCGCGGCCGCGATTGCGCGCGCCGGCCTCGGCGTCGGCCAGCCGGCGAAAAAAGTTGGCGAGCGCCGGGTTGCGGATGATTTCGCCGGTATGCGGGACTTCGCCGCGTGGCATATAGACCTGTGCGGTGGTCGGCCATTGCTCGCGGAATTTCTTTTCGTTGCTGCGAATCGACGCCGCGCCGATCAGCCCTGAGAGATCCTCGGGCGTCTCGCCGTCGCCAGCCAGCCCGGGATGCATCGGCATGCCGTCTTCGCACAGCGCCATCGCCGGCGCGATCACTTCGGCCAGCGTCATCGTGCCGAATTGCTTGAGCGCCACCGCCAGTGCGTCGAATGCGGCGGGTACGCCCGCCGCGAGTAATCCCTGGCCCGGAATGAGTTTGAGGCCGAGTCCGCGATAATGCGCAATCGTCGCCCGCGCCGGCGCGGTCATGTTGCCGTTAATCGCGACGACCCGGCGGGCATCTGCAAGATAAATGAGCATCGGCGCCTCGCCACCGATCGTATGCATATGCGGATTGACCACCCCTTCGACGAAGGTCGCGGCTACGGCGGCGTCGATTGCGCTGCCGCCGCGGGCGAAGATCCGCGCCCCGGCCGCCGCCGACAGATAGTGCTCCGTCGCGACCATCGCCTCGCGACCCATCACCAGTGGATAAAGAGTGGTCATCGGACTCTCCCTGCCTGATCGCAAATAGTACGCGCCATGCGGGCATTTCAAGCGCGCCGGCGGGCGCGCGCCGAGGATGCCTCTATTGGTGTACCAAACCGGACCGCACCACAAACAGAAAATCGTTCGCATTTCGCGCGAGCACTTCGCCTCAGGTGTGTAGAAATGTTGGATTGCGCGCCAGCGTGCCGAGCAATTGAATAGAGACCGTGTCAAAAGGCGTCTAACTCTTAGGTCTGAACCTTGCTATAATCCTTACAGGTGGTGGTGGTCAGCCCAGTTTCTTTCCCGGGCTAAAGGTGGAAGTAACTATGGAGACCTTGAATTTAGCCTCAGTTGTCGGTCGGCATTGCCGAATTATCGGGTCGGTTCGCGATAGCCAAGGTCGCGGCCGCTTCAACGAAGAACCCCTGATCGTGCGCGAGGTCGATAATCTCGGCCGCCACATGTATCTGGTGCAATTCGACGACGGTAGCACGACCTTTCTGTTTCCGTCCGAAGTAGTCGTCTAAGCCCGTCGGGCTCAGGAAGGCGGTCGGACTCTATAACGCCGTCAGGTTCCCTACGGGCGTTGGGCTTGCAGGCCGCGTACCATTGACGCGGCTCTGCGGCGGCTTTAGCCGCCGACGCTAGCGCGTCCACGCCTCAAGCCGCGATGATGGCGGCGGCCTCCCCGCGCAATCCGCTCCCCCAAAAACCCGATCGAACGACCGGTTGCCCGGCGCCATGGATTTGCCGCTGCGGGCGTCCGATCGCCCCGCAAGTGGCACCGTTCGCCTCGGCGACGCCGGACCGCGCTCTTGCCTGCCCGCTGCCGCACGTCGATGATTAGGCTTTGGTGCGCCCGGCGCGCGGAGAGATCCGGCGTCCGCGTGACGCAACCCAGGAGAGACGATGCCAGCATACGTAATCGGCGCCCGGCGAACCGAAAAGGGTCATCAGAACCTCAAGGAATTTTCCGCCGTCCTCGAACGCTTCAGCCGCGTCCGCGAAGCCAACGGCGGTACGCTAATCAAGTGCTACGCGACTTTCGGCCGTTTCGACATGATCATTATTGCCGAGTATCCCAGCGGCACCGCAATGCAACGCGCGATGACCACAATGCTCGGCGAGGGCGTCTTTACAATCGAAGTGTCCGAAGCGATGCCAATGTCGGAATTTCTCGCGATTCTCAAAGAGGAAGAACAGGAACACTGAGTATAGATTTGTGCCGCGATGCTGGTTGTCACGCTGAGCGCAGCGAAGAATCGCGAGATTCTTCACGGCGCGGACTCCGCTCAGCGTGACAACCTGGCCTGCGCGGAGTTTATCTAGCGCGCGAGCAGTTCGCGCGTGTGATGCAATGCGACGATCGTCTTGGCGTCGATAATCTCGCCGCGCCCGATCATTCTGAACGCCTCATCGAGCATCACCCGATCGACGTCGATCACTTCGTCGTGGTCGAGTTCGCGCGGCGCCCCCCGCAGATCGCGCGCCAGGTAGAGCGTGATCCGCTCGTCGCAGAAGCTCGGAATCGTGACGATCGTGCCGAGTTCATCCCAGCGCGCGGCGATCAGGCCGGCCTCCTCGCGCAACTCGCGCTCGGCGCATTGACGCGGCGTCTCGCCCGGATTGATACAGCCGGCCGGTATCTCGCGCAGCCATCCGCCGGCCGCGTGGCGATACTGCGTGAGCAGCGGGATCGATCCGTCACGGTCCAGCGCGACGATGGCGCTGGCGCCGGGATGGCGGATGACGGCGAGGTCGATCGTCCGCCCGTTGGGCAGTTCTGCCTGTTCGACGCCGACATCGACCACGCCAAGCTTGAGCACGGGGCGGCGGTTGATAGCCATGTCCTCAAGGATGCGGCGGGCGACGGCGGCGGGCAAGCGCCCGCGCGATCGTTCGGGAGGCGCGCGCCGGGCGGTCCGTTCCGCATCCCAGCCGCTGACTCGATCGTCAACCCGATTGCGTGCGCCTTTGCTCCGCGCCGCCGCCACGCACGATAATCACTCGCCGGGGCGCGCCGATCGATGTCTCAGACTCGGACAATCGCGCGCCGCGGCATCTCCGATTTTGACGCGAATTTGCCCGCCCCGCCGGCGCTGCGGGCAATCGCGACACAATACCGATTCATCGCGCGACAATGATCCCGGCACCGTAGTTGCTGTTCTGCCAACAGCAGATGCGTCCGCGGCGCCATGCTGATCGGATCGACAAGCACGGCGCGGACCAAATCAGGGCTCGGGAAATTCGCAATGGAAGTTGAACAGGGACAGGAATCCGCCGTCCGCGTGCTACAAAATGTACCGGTGCGGCCCATCGAGGCGGATGCGTTCCGGGTCAGTCTCAATCTTCTGCCCGAAGCGGCCCTGATCTTTACCCTCGACGGGACGATCCTTCAGGCGAACCCGGCGGCCTTGAAACTCCTGGAAGCCGACGAAGACCGGTTGATCGGCGCAAACTTCTATTCGTTCGGCTCGCTGGATCCGGAAATGGCTCGCGATGCTACCGCACAGCTTGCCCGCGGTGCGACCATTCGCTTTGAACTGGATATTCGTACGCTCAAGGGCAAACGTCGGCGGGTCGATATCATCGACCTGCCAATCGTCACCGCCGGCGGCACCGTCCAGGGCATTATCGGGTTCGCCCGCGATATCACCGATCTGATCCAGGCCGAGAGCGAACGGGCATTGATGGCCGCGCTGGTCGAATCGAGCGGCGACGCGATCGTGAGCACCGCGCTCGACGGCACCATCACCAGTTGGAACCGTCGGGCGGAAGATCTCTTCGGTTACCTGCCGGCCGAGGCGATCGGCCAACCTTTCCCGCTTCTGATACCGCCGGAAAACCACGCGATAGCGCTCGGGATGGCTGAGGATATCCGGGCTAATCGCGGCCGCGTCATCAAAGTTGACGGTCCCGGAGTGAGAAAAGACGGCGGCATCGTCGAACTCGCGATGACGCTCTTCGGCATTTATAGCCGCGACGGAAAGTTGCTTGGCCTCTCTTCCATCCTGCGCGAAATCGGTGCGCGCAAGCGCGCCGAAAGCGAGCTGCGCATGCTCGCCGCGATCGTCAACGCCTCGGAAGACGCGATTGCCAGTATTTCGCTCGACCATACCATGACCAGTTGGAACCGCGGCGCCGAAAAACTCTTTGGCATCACCGCGGGCGCAGCGATCGGCCGCAATATGCTGGAGTTCGTGCCGCCCCAGGATCACGCACGCGCCCTCGAGGCGGTAGCCGAAATTTCGCGCACCAGCAAGCCGATAAACGTCAGCTTCCATCGCGTAAGGAAAGACGGCGCCGCGGTCGACTTCTGGGTGAATCTTTTTCCGATCTTTGACGCGAGCGGCAAACTCAGCGCCCTCGGCGCGATCTCGCGAGATATAACCGACGTGGCCCTGCATCAGCGCGAACAGGCCTTGCTCGCGGCCATCGTCAATACCTCCGACGACGCCATTATCAGCATGTCGCAGGACCACCAGATTACGACCTGGAACAACGGCGCGCAAAAGCTGTTCGGCTACACCGCCGGCGAAGCTATCGGGGCGACCATCCTGGATCTTTTCGTGCAACCGGAAAACCGCGCAAGGGTGATCGGATTGATCCGCGAAGATCTGGCCGCGGTGCGCGACGATCCGGCTTACGTCCGCCATATCGAAACTATCTGCCGGAGAAAGGACGGAAGTAACGTCGAGGCCGCCATGGTGGTTACCGGCGTTCCCGATACCGTCGGCAACATTATCGGGCTGGCGCTGATCATGCGCGACACCACCGCACGCAATCGCGCCGCCCGCGAAGCGTCGCTGCTGGCCGCGGTGGTCAACGCCTCGCAGGACGCGATCATATACACCAGCCCGGAAGCACGGATCATGACGTGGAACCGCGCGGCGGAGAAAGCTTTTGGCTATACGGCCGAGGAGGCGATCGGGCGGGGTATCGAGCTATTTATCCCGCCCGACGAACTCGAGGCGACGATTGCGGCAACCCGGCGCACGATCGAAACCGGCGAGCCGGCCTCGTGGGAGCAGCATGGCCACCGGCGCGACGGCGCTCCGTTCGTCAATGCGGTAAATATATTTCCGGTCCGCGACGCGGCCGGGAAGATCACCGGCGTCGCCGGGATCGGCCGCGATATCACTTCGCTCAAGGAGACCCAGCGCCAGTTGGTCGCCGCGCGCGAGGCGGCGCTGGCGGCGTCGCAGGCCAAATCAGAATTCCTCTCCAGCATGTCGCACGAGATCCGCACGCCCATGACCGCGATTCTGGGCATGGCGGAACTGCTCGCCGACGGCCCAATCAACGAAGAGCAGCGGCGCTATCTGGAGATCCTGGGTAACAACGGCCATGCGCTGCTCGACCTGATCAACAGCATCCTCGATCTCGCCAAGGTCGAGAGCGGCCGCCTGACGCTCGAACACGTTGGCTTCAATCTGGGCGACGTCGTGGAAAAATCCGCCCAGACGCTGGCGATCCACGCGCAGGCCAAGCACCTGGATCTAATCGTAAGTCTCGCGCCCGACGTACCGCTCGCCGTGATGGGCGATCCGCTGCGGCTGAGGCAGGTGCTGATCAATCTGATCGGCAACGCGATCAAGTTTACCGAACGCGGCGAGGTGCTGGTTGCGGTCGAGCGCGAGAGCGCGCCGGACCAAGCGCTGCGCCTCAAATTCGTGGTGCGCGACACCGGCGTCGGAATTGCCAAGGAGAAGCTGCCGGCGTTGTTCACGGCATTCTCGCAGGCCGACTCGGCGACGGCGCGCAAGTACGGCGGCAGCGGGCTGGGCCTGGCGATCGTCAAGCGCCTGGTCGGCCTGATGCGCGGCGAGGTCGCGATTGAGAGCGCGCCGGGCAAGGGCAGCACCTTCAGCTTCAGCGCACCCTTCGAGCCGCAGGCGCATCCGACCGCGAGCGCGGCGTGGCCGGAGCTTGGACAGGTGCCGGTCCTGATCGTCGAAGACAACGAAGCGGCGCGCGCGGTGTTACGGCAGATCCTGAGCAGCCGGGGCGTGAGCCTGACGGAAGCCTCCTCGTATGCGGCCGGCCTGACCGCAATCGAGCGGGCGCTCGCCGACGGACGGCCGCCACGCATCATACTGCTCGACGATCCACGCCCCGCGCCGGACCCCCAGGTGATGGCCGAGATGATCGCGGCGGCGGCGCGCGGTAACGCGACGATTATCATGATGATTCGATGCGACAACCTGGGCGCCGATGTCACGCGGCTGCGATCGTTGAAGCTCGAAAGCTATCTGCTCAAACCGATTGAGATCGGCGAATTGGCCAAGATGATGCACGCCGCGATCGCCGGCCACGGCGACGACGCGCCGCCGTCGGAGCAGCGGCGGATGCCGGCCGGCAGCAACTTGGCGCCGATCGTCGCGCGGCCGCTCAGGATTCTCTACGCCGACGATTCGACCGACAACCGGATGCTGATCCGCGCCTTCCTCAAGAAGACCCCATATATTCTCGACGAAGTGGAAAACGGCCGCCAGGCCATCGATAGTTTCATCGCCGGCCACTACGACATCGTCCTGATGGACATCCAGATGCCTGAAGTTGACGGCTACGCCGCGACTCGCGCGATTCGCGATTGGGAGTGCCGCCATGATCGCGCCCAGACTCCGATCATTGCGCTGACCGCCTCGGTCTTCAGCGAAGCGGTCCGCCTTGCGCGGGTCGCCGGATGTGACGCGCACGTCGGCAAGCCGATTAATCGGGCGACCCTGCTGCGGACAATCTACGAGGCGGTCAGCACCGTCACCCCGGAGCGCTCGAATTTTGTGGAGCGCGCCGATCTTGTGGAGCGCGCCGATCTTGCGCCGCGAGCGGTCATCGCGGATGACGACGTTCGCGCCGCCCACGACGCGCCGCGGGGCCGTCCGACGCGGGCGTAGCGGCAAGCGCCTGGCGCAAGGATGAAAAAGTTAGGATGGCCATCACGACACTTATCGTCGACGATTCCGAGGAAACGCGGGCCTGGCTCAAGCTCAAGCTTGATACGATTGGATGCGAGGTCGTCGGCGAGGCTGAAAACGCCGCCGCCGGGCTGCGGCAGTTCGAGGCTTTGCGGCCGCGGCTGGTGATCCTCGATATCGTAATGCCCGACGTGGAGGGCGTGACCGCGATCGATCTGTTTCGCCACATCATCCGGCTGGACTCCGAAGTGGCGGTGCTGGTGGTCAGTGCGCGGCCCGTTGCGGATTCCCACAGGTTCCTGAAGCTGGGCGCCATCGGCTACCTCGAAAAGCCGTTCATCGATTTCAATAAGGTTGCCAAGCTGCTCACGGCCTGTTTCCCCGAAGTCGACGCCAGCCGCCGGGCCAACGGCTCAAAACGCGGCTTGTCGGCGCGCCTCCGCCGCCATTCCTGAGTTTTTAGCCACGACTTAATTATAACCGCGGCTGCGCAGACTTGCCCGCACCCCATGCCCGCTTCGCCCGATGCACCCGTTTAATTTTGCGGGAGATGTGGAACCTCTCAGAGGTTCCACTTGTTGCTGCTCTCTCTCTTTATAACCGCGGCTGCGCAGACTTGCCCGCACCCCATGCCCGCTTCGCCCGATGCGGAGCTTCGCTAGCGTGACATGAAGACCGGGCACGGCGCGTTGCGCAGCAGATACTCGGTATTCGATCCGATCACCATCTCGATAATCCGGCTGTGCCCGTAGGCGCCGATAAACAACAGGTCGGCGTCGAAGCTCTTGAGCGACGCGATAATGCCCTCGTGCGCATGGCCCGGAACCAGCTTGAACTCGGCCTTGAGCGCGTAGGGCTCCAGGTAGCTGCGGGCCTGCGCCAGGGTGCGCTCGCCGAGTTTCAGATCGCGCGCAACGGTGATTACCGCCAGCGGCACCTCGAGCGTGCTGGCGAACTCGGCCGCCGCGCGCATCGCGCGGGCCGCGCGATCGCTGCCGTCGTAGGCCAGCAGCGGGCGGCGAATCTCGCGCATCCGCACCGGCGAGACCAGCAGCGGACGCGGCGACTTGCGCGCGACGCTCTCGGTGGTCGATCCGAGCAGGCCGGTCGAAAAGCGCTCGTTGAGCCCGCGATGCCCGATCATCACGAGGTCGGCCAATTTGGCCCGCTCGCAGATCTGGTTGGCCACCACGCCGATCTCCATCACGGTCTCGGCCGGCAGATTTTCGCGCTGGGCGGCGGCGGCAAATTCGTCGAGCACCGCGGTCCCGCGGGCGCTCAGCACCTGGCGCATTTTCGAGGAAAAATCGAGGTAGGGTTCAAGTCCCAGCGAACCTGATATATCATGCAGCAGAGACCCCTCGATCGACACGATATCGATTACATGAAGGCCAATCAGGGTTGCCCCGAGACGGCGCGCGAGATGAAAGGCGTAGGCCTGCGCGGTGCGTGCATGCTCGGACGTGTCGATGCCGACCAGGATACGTTTGATCATCGGCCGGACCTCCGTAGGTCGATCCGCGATACCATGCGCGGCGCGGCCTGCTCAAGCGGGTGCGCATCCGGCCCGCGCGGCGTGCCCGGCGCAACGGCGATGCGACGTTCCGGCGGACGCCGGAAGTGCCTTCAGCCCGAACCCAGCAGCGGTAACAGTCTATGAGCGATAACAAGAGTGCCCGCCTGCTCCGGCTGGTCGACGAGCTGGCCGAGGCGGCCAAGCGCGTTGGCCTCGAGGTGCGCCGGGAACGAATCCTGCGTGAAATCGGCTATCGCGCCCGCGGCGGCGCCTGTCGCCTGCGCGAAACCGACATGATCATCATCGATCGCGATCAGCCGCCCGCCGAGCAGATCGAAGTCCTGGCCGAAGCGCTGCGCACCCGCGACCTCGAGGCCGTCTACCTGTCGCCCGCGGCGCGCCGGGTACTGCAGACGGGTTCCGATTAGAGCGGGGGAACCGGAGATGCCGCGCGCCGACGAACTGAGCGAAGCGGGCCGCCCCGTCCACGCCCGCCCGCGCCGGTTGACGGCCAGCGACCGCATGGCGACGTTCCATTCGCGGCTGCGCGAGCGCGGGCTCAAATCGACCGCGCCGCGCGACGATATCGCGCGGGTGTTTTTTGGCCTCGGCCGCCATATCAGCGCCGAGGAATTGTTCGCCGAAGTCAAGAAGATTAACCAGCACGTCGGCTACGCGACCATCTATCGCACGCTCAAACTGTTGAAGGAATGCGACCTGGTGTTCGAGCGCCATTTCGACGAAGGACAGGCGCGCTACGAGGTCGCCGGCGAGCATCATCACGACCATTTTATCTGCGAGCGCTGCGGCAAGATTCTGGAATTCGAGAACGACGATATCGAGCGCATACAGCAGGCGATCGCGAGCACGCTCGGCGTCATCCTGACCCATCACAAGATGGAACTGTACGGGCTGTGCGCCGACTGCCGCGTCGCCCAGTAGACCGGCGCGAGATTCCGACCGATTCGCTTGCGGCTTGATCGATCGCAACGCTTCGCGAACTCGCCTTCCCGCCTGAGATTCAGACTACGCCCCATCCAGCACAATCGAGTGGCGGACGCCCCAGGCGTCCAGTTCCATCTCCAGGCCGCTCACCGGCGGGCGCGAGTAATGCCACGTGAGGCCCGCGCGCGCCCCCGCGCCGATCGCCGGCAGCAGCTCGGACGCCAGTGCCGGATAGACGTCGTGCACCGTGTAGAGATTGATCGCGGTGGCGTCCGCCCAGCTCAAGCGCATCGTCGCCAAATGCGCCGTCAGCAGGCCGGTCACGCAGGCGAGCTTGCGCGCGATGCCCCCGGCGGAGCTATCGCCGCGCGCGACGATCGTGCGCTTGCCGTCGGCGTCCACCGTGAGTTCGGGCACCCCCGAGAGCACGAAGGTTGACGCATCGCCGTCCGCCGGCGCGGTGTAGAAAAAGCCCGCGAGCATCGGCTCCGCAACCGGATCGAACTCGAGTGCGACGTTGGTCCGCGCGACCGGATTGGCGCCGGCGGTCCCGAGTCCCCAGGCCGTCAGCCGCTCGACGTAGGGCCGGTTGAATTCCTCGAAACCCGCGGGCGAGAGTGCGGCCGGAATCCGCAACTGCATCCCGCACAGCGCGGCGATCGGGCGGCGATTATCGCGCAGATGGCGATCGACCAGCTCGAAGCCGCGCGCCAGCGGGGTCAGCGGATGGATCGCGGCATGGACCACCGCGAAGCCGGGCCGTGCAATACAGCCGGAGGAAAACGGTCCGCCCGTGCGGATGAAGTCGTAATTGCCGGGGACGTTGGCGGTCAGCATCGAAAGCCTCCTCGAGCGAGCCGAGCCTTGAAAATAGCCCGATTGGCGGCCCCCGTGAAATCGCCGCGCGCGGGCGAAATTCGCCTCGCCCGGCCGGGGCGATTTCAATGGACAGTGGCCGGCGGAAATTACTATGATGCGATTTTGGCCTGACCGCACCGAGCCGTATGGGGAGAACCTTAATGGAGCAGCAGGCACTCATGCTGAAGGGTTATCGCGTCCTCGATTTCACTCATTTCGTGGCAGGGCCGACCTGCACCCGAATCATGGGCGAGCTCGGCGCCGACGTGATCAAGGTCGAGCGCTCGCTCGAAGGCGATCACGTGCGCCAACTCGGCATCGTCAAAGACGGGATGAGCACCTATTACTTCCAGCATAGCCATAGCAAACGCAGCCTCGGCATCGACCTGCGCAATCCGCGTGCGACCGCGCTAATCCTCGCAATGATCCCGAAGATCGACGTGGTGGTCGAGAATTTCGCGCCCGGCGTAATCGCCTCGATGGGCTTCGATTACGCGACGCTGAGCAAGATCAATCCGAAGCTCGTGATGTGCTCGATTTCGGCGACCGGCCAGAGCGGCCCGCTGAGCAAGCGTCCCGGCTACGACTTCATCGGCTCGGCCTTCGCCGGCGTGACCGATCTGTTGGGCGAGCCGGATCGTCCGCCGATCGTGCCGACGATGGCGATTGGCGACGTCTCGACCGGCGTCGCCGCCGCGATGGCCGTCGGTTTCGCGCTGCTCAACGTCTCGCGCACCGGCCAGGGCCAGTATCTCGACGCCTCGCTGCTCGACACCTACTTCCATATGCACGAGATGGCGGTGCCGGTGCTCTCGATGCGCCGCGAGACCTTCAAGCCGCGGCGCAACGGCTCGCAGCATCCGGTCGGCAGTCCTTCCGGCGTGTTCAAGGCCAACGGCGGCTACATCATGCTGCTCGTGCAGCAGCACGAATTTCCGCGGATCGCGCGCGCGATGGGCCGGCCCGACCTGGTCGCCGACGAGCGCTTCAAGAGCAACGGCCGGCGCGTGCGCAATAATGCCGCCCTCAAGACCATCATCGAGGATTGGTTCGCGACCTTTCCCGACCGCGATTCGGCGATTGCCGCGCTCGACCAGGAGCGCGTGCCCTGCGCGCCCGTGCTCACGCTCGAGGAGGCCGTCGATCATCCGCATATGCGCGCGCGCAAGACCGTGCGGCGGGTGAGCGATCGCACGCTCGGCGAGTTCGATTTGCCGTCACTGCCGGTCAAGTTCTCGGCGTGGCCCGACCGCACCGACCTCAGGGCCTCGACGCTGGGCGAAGACAACGAGGCGGTGCTGAGCGAAGTACTCGATCTGTCGGCGGACGAAATCGCCCGGCTCTATGCCGAGAAGGTGTTGATCAAGGCGCCGGCCGCTGAGAAGCCGCCGGCAACTGCGTCCTGAAGTAAGCGGGACGCATCAACCTGCGCCGCGGGCCTCGCCCACGCGCACACATTTTGCCGCGGCCGCGCGCTTCGGTGAATTGAACTTTGCCGGTGGACGCGACCGCAAGGCGCCGACCGCCGCGCATCAACGGAGGATCTTCAGCAAATGGCAGAATGGGCCGAGGAAATCACCCACGTCGCGGGGACTGACCTCGCGATGATCAAGGGCGGCACGGGCAAACCGTTGCTCGTGCTCCACGAAGAACTGGGCCATCCGGGATGGATGTCATGGCATGAGGCGCTGGCCAAGGAGCGCACCCTGCTGATCCCGATTCAGCCCGGCTATGGCAAATCGCCGCGCGTCGAACAGATCCGCAATGTCCACGAACTCGGGATGTTCTACTCGTGGGTGATGCGTGAAATGAACGTCGGGCAGATCGACGTCGTCGGCTTTTCGCTCGGCGGATGGGTCGCGGCCGAGATGGCCACCGCCAACAGCAAGCAGTTCCGCAAGATGGTGCTGGTCGCGCCCTCGGGGATCAAGGCGCCCGAGGGCGAGATCCTCGATATCTTCGCCGTGACCATCGGCACGCAGATCAACGCGACGGTCTTTGACATCGCGGCCACGCCCGAATTCCGCAAGATGTATGGCGGCGAGCGCACGCCCGAGCAGTTCGAGGCGTTCGAGGACGCACGCACCGAAAGCGCGCGCATCGCGTGGGATCCCATCCTGCACAACCCGACCCTGCCCTATTTCCTCGAAGGAGTGCGCGGACTGCCGACCCAGATCGTCTGGGGACGCGAGGATGCGACCGTGCCGGTGAGTGTGGGCGAGGCCTACAGGAGCGCGCTCAAGAATACCGAAGCGAAGCTGACCATCTTCGATCACTGCGGCCATCGCCCGGAGATCGAAAAGTCGGCCGAGTTTATCAAGCTGGTGCGCGAGTTTCTGGTCTGAGACGGACGTAAGGCAAGGAGTCCAACGATGCACATAATGTATTTCACCGAACGTCCGTATCGTGACGTGCCGGAAGACGAAGTCATTCTCAACCGCAGTTTCTTTGGCGTGCCCAATCGCTTTTACGACGCCCAGGTCGGCGCGCGGCTTTACAACGAGTATCTCGACGAAGACGTCTATGCCGAGGAAGTCGGCTTCGACGGCATCATGCTCAACGAGCATCACGGCAACCCCTTCTGCATGGGCGCCGTGATGAACGTTGAGGCGGCGATCCTCGCGCGCATCACCAAGAAGGTGCGCATCGTGCTGCTCGGCAATCCGCTGCCGGTGGTTAAAAACCCGGTGCGCCTGGCCGAAGAGTTGGCCGAGATCGATCTGATCTCCAAGGGCCGGCTGGTCCCCGGATGGGTCCGTGGCGCGGGCAGCGAGCAGATCTTCAATCAGGCCAATCCGGCCTACAACCGCGAATACTTCAACGAGGCCCACGACCTCGTGATGGCGTGCTGGACCAAGCCCGGCCCGTTCCGCTGGGAGGGCAAGCATTTCAATTTCCGCTACGTCAATCCGTGGGTGATGCCCTATCAGAAGCCGCGCCCGCCGATCTGGATTCCCGGCGTGATCAGCGCCGAGACGGTGGTCTGGTGCGCGAAGCATCGCTATCCCTACATCGGGCTGGGCACCGCGCTGCAATCGACGGTCGAGCTGTGGAACCTCTACGGCCAGACCGCGGCCGATGAGGGCTACATGGCGGGGACCGAGAACTTCGGCTACCTGCAGCAGATTCACGTCGCCGAGACCGAAGCCGAAGCGCAGGAGCAGGGCAAGTGCGCGATGTTCGGCGGCGGCGCGGCCAATTTCTCGCGGCCCGAGCATACGCTGCCACCGGGCTACAACTCCCGCGAGGCGACGCGCCGGTTGGCGAAGCAGGCCACCGACTACGGCTTTTTGGGCATCACGTCCGAGAAGCTCAAGGAGTCGCAGAGCAGCGACGTGCCGCATATCGGTATCCCCAAACCGGGTGGCGATACGCGCGACCGCCTGCGCAAAGGCCAGATCAGCATCGCCGAGGCCAAAGAGAAGATTTACCGCAATTATCAGAAGGCTCAGGACGGCCTCCAGATCATCATCGGCACGCCCAAGACCGTCATCCCCAAGCTCAAGCTGATCATGGAAGTGCTACGGCCCGGGGTCTTCGGCCTGTTCCAGGCCCAGGGTCCCCTGACCACCCAGCAACGCCTCACCAGTATCCGCCTGATGGGCCAGGAGGTGCTGCCGGCGATGCGCGAGATCGCCAAGGGACTCGGCATCGTCGACCCCTTCGAGCGCGAGCCGGGTTCGCGTCCCTACACGGCCGGCACGCAGTACGATTCGCTGGTCGACCTCGAGGCGCTCAAGCGGGCGCCCAAGCGCGACGAATCGGTGCGGGTGTAACGCGCCACGGTGGCGGCACGCAAACTGGACGGACGGCGCGCAAGCGCCGGCCAGGAGATGAGATTATGAATCTGATGTACTTTACCGAGCGGCCGTACCGCGACGTTCCCGAAGATGAAGTGATCAAGAATCGCGGATTTTTCGGCGTCCCCAACCGCTTTTTCGATCGCGAAAAGGGCTCGCAGCTCTACAACGAATATCTCGACGAGATGGTCTACGCCGAGGACGTCGGCTTCGACTCGATCATGCTCAACGAGCATCACGGCACGCCGTTTTGCATGGGCGCCGTGATGAACGTCGAGGCCTCGATCCTGGCCCGCATCACCAAGCGCGCGCGCATCGTGCTGCTCGGCAATCCACTGCCGACCTTCAAGAATCCCCTGCGCATCGCCGAGGAGCTGGCCACCATCGATTGCATCTCGCACGGCCGGCTGGTCCCCGGATGGGTCCGCGGCGCGGGCAGCGAGCAGATCTTCAACCAGGCCAATCCGGCCTACAACCGCGAGCGCTTCAACGAGGCCCACGACCTCATCCTCGCGGCCTGGACGCGTCCCGGTCCGTTCCGCTGGGAGGGCAAGCACTTCAACTATCGCTATGTGAATCCGTGGGTGCTGCCCTATCAGAAGCCGCATCCGCCGATCATGATTCCGGGCGTGCTCAGCCCCGAGACGGTGGTCTGGTGCGCCGAGCATCGCTACCCCTACCTCGGACTCGGCACGGCGTTGTCGGCGACGGCAGAGCTATGGAACATCTATGGCGACACGGCGGCCAAGTTGGGCTATGTCGCCGGCTCGGAGAATTTCGGCTACCTGCAGCATGTGGTCGTCGCCGAGACCGAGGAAAAAGCCGAGGAGCTTGGCCGGGCACATCTGTTTGGCGGCGGACAGGGCGCGTTCTCGCGGCCCGAGCACACCCTGCCACCGGGCTACAACTCGCGCGAGGCGACGCGCCGGCTGGCCCGCACCATGACCTCCGGTTCGGGCGGCTTCCTGGGCGTCAGCGCGGAGCAGCTCGGACGCTCGAACGAATCGAAGGAGCCGACCAATCTACAGCAGGTCGCCGACAGCACGCGCCGCCGGATGGCCCGCGGCGAGGCGACGGTCGACGAAGCGCGCGCCGCGATCTACAAGAGCTATCCCAAGGCGGTCGAGGGCTTGCAGATTATCGCCGGCACGCCCAAGTCGGTCATTCCGAAGATCCGCAAGATTCTCGAAGTGCTGCGCCCGGGCACCTTTGGCGTCTTCCAGAGCCAGGGTCCGGTGAGCTTTGAGGATCGCATGACCAGTATCCGGCTGCTCGGGCAGGAGGTGCTGCCCGCGGTGCGCGAGATCGGCAAGGAGCTGGGCATCGTTGACGGCTTCGAGCGCATACCCGGTTCGCGCCCGTTCACGGCCGGCACCAAGCGCGATCAACTGGTCTCGCTCGACGCCTTGCGGGCGTAGTTCTTCGCGTCAGCGTTAGTTATCCCGGCGGCGGACGATCATCGCGATCGTCCGCCGCCTGATTTTTTTTTGGTCCGCGGCGGCGGCGATCGCGCCGCGATGCGCACGGCGCCATTCCTCGCGGCTTGACCGCGCGCCCGGACGCCCTAATATATCGACCGTTCAGCGTAACTCGCTGAGGGAGGCCCCGGCCATCATGGACCATGCAGACGGCGCGACAATTCAACAACCGGCCCGTCCCGGTACGCTCGCGGTATGGCTTCAGGCGAGCCGCGCCTGGACGCTCGGCATGCCCTTCATGTGCGTCTCGGTCGGCACATTCGCCGCGCTCTACGCCGCCAACACCTTCTCGCCGTGGCGCTACCTGATGGCGGCGGGCGCCGCGATGGCCTTGCAGGCCGGCGCCAACATGGTCAACGACTACTACGACTTCCAGAGCGGTACCGATTCGCCCGACTGGCAATCGCCGGAAAATTTCGGCCCCGGCCTGGTGATCCAGCGCGGCTACCTCACGCCCGATCAGGTCTTCGCCGGCGGCCTCGCCTGCTTTGCCGCGGGCACGCTTTTAGGTCTAGCGATCGCCCTGATCTGCGGATGGCCGATCTTCATTCTGGGCCTCATCGGCGTGCTCGGCTCGTATTTCTACACCGCCGCGCCGCTCAGTCTCGCCTACCGTGGCCTCGGCGATTTCATGGTCTTCGCCCTGATGGGCCCGGGCTATGTGCTCGGCGCGTACTACGTGCAGGCGCTGCATTTTTCGTCGATCGCGTTGCTCGTCTCGATTCCAATCGGCCTGCTCTGCTCGGGCGTGCTGCAGGTCAACAATCTCCGCGATATCGACAACGACGGCGCGCACGGCAAGCGCACGATGGCCGTGATTATCGGGCGCATCGCGGCGGTGGCCGAGTTGAAATTCTCCAACCTCGGCGCCTATCTGGTGATTGTGCTCGGCGTGCTCGTCGGGTCGCTGCCGTGGCTCGCGCTCGCGGTCGCGTTCAGCGCGCCACACGCCCGCGAGGAGGTGCGGCTGGTGTCGGACGGTCCCGACCCCGAGCGCCACAATCGCGCGATGGCGCTCTCCGGGCAGATCCAGTTCGAGTTCGGCGCGCTGCTGGTGCTCGCGTTTATTGTCCGCTGGCTGATCCATCGCTGAGCCGGCGATCGCGCCGCGGTCGATCAATGCGCGCTGATGCCGCGCGGCCGCCGCTAGATCAGGCCGGCCGCGAGCGCCTTTTCGAGCGCGCCGATATTGACCTCGTGGCCGTCGGCCATCACGCTGAGAAAGGCGCGCAGCCGCGCGTCGCCGATCGACGCCATCTGCTCGCCGATTTTGCGCACCACCCAGCGCTGGCCGCGATTGAGCAATTCGAGCCGGCCCTTGAAGTCGCCGACCGCGCGCACCTTCTCGACGAAGTCGCCGGTCCTGGTTGACGGCGTGCCGCCCAGCCGACGCACATGCGCGGAGAGTTCACCGGCGTAATAGCCTTCGTCGTGGCCGGCCTTTTTGAGCAGTTCGCGCAGTTCCAGCGACTCAGCCTGCTCGGTCAATTCATGCAGGATCCGGCCGCCCGCCCGCTCCGCTTCGCCCAGGCTGTTGAGAAATATCTCAAGTTGATTTTCCATATCCACGCTCCCTCGGCGATGCGCGCGGGCGACCCGACGCCAGCGCGCCCGCTGAATCGCCGCTACATCACTGGAACCAGAGGACAATATACCTCGCCCATCGCCGTATGCCGTGCCGCCGCTTCGCGCATCAGCCACACCAGCGGCTCCAGCGTCCGCGGAATCCCGGCTTGCGCGCGCTCGACACCATAGACCTGCCCGCTCAGCAGCCGACTCACGAGACTCTGCGCCTCCGGCAGCTCCTCGATCTGCACGCTCGCCCGCGGATCGATGTTCGACAGCCGCTTGGCCTCCTTGAGCGCCAGATTGAAGCCGCCGAGCTTGTCGACCAGCTTGACCTGCAACGCCTGCTCGCCGGTCCACACGCGGCCCTGCGCGACGGCATTGACCTGGTCGATGGTCATGTGGCGCTGTTTGGCCACCAGCGCGAGAAAATACTGATAGGTGCCGCCCAGGATCTGATCCTTGAAGACCTGCTGCTGAGCCGGCGTGAAATCGCTGAACGAATCGTACATCAGCGCGTTGGCGCCGCGCGAGATCGCGTCGCTGTTGATGCCGATCGCGGCCATTGCGCCGGCGATATTGAACTTGCCGCCGAGCACTCCGATCGATCCAGTGATCGTCCCCGGGTCGGCGATAATCTCGGCCGCGGGCGTCGCCACCCAGTAGCCGCCCGACGCGCCGTAGCTCGACATGCTCACCACTACCGGCTTTTTCGCCGCCGTCAGCTCGACCGCGCGCCGGATCAGCTCCGACGCGATGACCGATCCGCCGGGCGAGTCGATGCGAAAGATCACCGCGCGCACGTCGTCATCCTCGCGCGCGTCCTTGAACGCCGCGATGAGATCGTCGGAGCCCATCGCTTCAGATCCTGGCGACAGGATCGGATCGAAGCCGCCCTGCCCGCGCTGGATCGCGCCCACGCCATAGATTACCGCGATCTTCCCGCCGCTATGCCCGAGCGGCGACATCCGCGGACGCGCGTACGAATCATAGTTGACCAGCTCGTGATGCTCGCCGCGGTAATGCTTGACCCGATCGTCGAACTGATCTTCGTACTCGAGCCGGTCCAGCAGATGCGCCTTGAGGCCGTCGGCCGCGGTCAGCGGCGCGCGGTCCACGATCGCCCGGATCGCCGCCGGGTCGAGATGGCGATGGGCCGCGGCGGCATTGGTGATCTGCTCGAACATGCTTGTCGCCAGCGCCTCATCTTCCTCGCGCTGACCCGCCGTATAGTCCTTTTCCGTGAAAATATTCGCGGCGCTCTTGTACTTGCCGATCGCCGCGAAGTTGGGCGTCACCTTGATCCAGTCGAGCAGTCCGCGCGCAAACACCTCGCGCATGCCCACGCCGAGCAGGTTCATTTCGCCCTGCGGCATCATCGAGACTTCGTCGGCGGTGCTTGCCACCAGGTACGGCAGATTGCCGAAACCGTCCTCGCCCGCCGATTCCATGTAGGCGGTCGTCCATTTGCCATGCGCTTTGAACTCGGTGATCATCGCGCACAGCTCCTGCGCCTGCGCCAGCTCCATCTGCGGATCGACCACCTTGATCGCGAGGCCCACAATCCGCGGATCGCGCTCCGCCGTACTCAATGCGGTGCGCACCACGTTGAGCGACGCACCCGGCGAATTTAACAGCCCCAGCGGCGACTGGCTGCCGCGCTCGGGTATCGGCCCATCGAGCTCCAGCACCAGCACCGAACCCGGCTTGTAG
>DATLRA010000003.1:0-8312 GCA_035534935.1 Binataceae bacterium (SeqCode) | reverse complement strand
GTATGCGCTCTGTGTGTTCATGAGGGTCGTACTGCGCTTTTTCGAGCAGCCGTCCCGTAGCCCTGTGGCTTGAAGTGTCCCCGCATCTCCTCCTCCACTCCCCTCCTCAAATCCGCCAACCTCATCGCCATCACCTGAATCAGATTCACTGACTGCGCGCATCCCTGTGCGTTTCATCTCAGATCCGATACGCGCCATTCGTATTTATCGGTTTTCACCAATACGAAAAAGTGCTTGATTTGTCGCGACGATTATCGAATCGCCGGCATTGGCACCCCATGTGGGCTCGATTCCTCATTAAATGTGCCTGACCATTCGCGATTCTCATCAATCGCCCCGCCACCCCTCAATGCGCCGGGAGCGCCTCGCTCTCGCGCATCGCCCAGTCGCTCACGATATCCTTCTGCTCATTAGTCAGTTCGGCCCCCGGATGGAACACCGTGTAGTCCCACGGCGGCATCTCGCCGCGCGTGACCACCCGCCCGATCGCGGCGATCGTCGCCGCTTTGCGCGCCGCGTTGTAGTCGTTCCAGTCCGAAAAATCAAGGTTGCGCCGCGCCGACCCGCGGAACCAGTACGACGGCGCCATCACCACCGTCCAGTTCGACGCACTCTGCTGCGCATGACAGTCAAAGCACGCCCCGGCCATGATATTCCGCACGCGCACGTCCGAGGTAAAGCCGTAGGTCCGGCTCGCCTGCGCGGCGGCCATTGGTCGCGGCGCGGTGCCAGTGCTCGAATTGCTCGAACAGCCGGCGATCGCGGCCGCCGCCACCGCGCCCAGCGCGAGCCATCCGACGACCTTCATGCGCCGCGAACTCCGGCGCGCGATTTTTCGGCGCTCAGCGCCGTCGACCCGGGCTACCGTACCGCTCTGCAAGGTAATCCCTCCGCCTTCGGCCCGCGCATATGCCGTCCGTGAACGATAGCCGCACCGGCCGAGCGGTGAAAGACGCGACCGCGGCCGGCACGCCCCGACGCCGCCTTCGACGCCGCGCGTTTTCCCCGTTCGGTGCCGGCTGCCGCGCGCGTTGCATCGATGCAACCTCGGGTTGCGCCGAGCGCGCCCCGCGCCGGCTAAGGCTGTATTAGCATGCCATGCGTTAATTCGTGACTGGCATATGAAATGCTCTCTACGCGGCCGTCGCGCCGAGGGTCACGGCTGCGATACCGCCGATGCGGCGCGAATCGCCGCCACGGCCTGGTCGGATTCCGCTTGCCGAAAATGCTGAACGCCGCCAAACGCCAAGCGATCCGCCTGAAGCGATCGCCACTTGACTGATTACCACCGATCGCCCGTCCGCCGCGGCGCTCCGCTGTGGCTCGGATGCGAACTGTGCGAACGGCCCGCCTCATGGCCCCATCGCCGGCTGCGGCCGACGCTCGTGCGCCACGACCAATCCGCTCCGCCGCCCGCCGGGCATGCCGCGAACGGCGCCGCCGCGCCGCCCGCGCTGATCCTGCTCTGCCCCGATTGTTGCGCGCTGCTGGTCAACGCGATCGACGACGACGAATGGCATCGACGCATCGACGACCCGGACGCAGTCGCCGTCCGGCCCACAACGCGCATAGCTAATCCGCCCCGCGTTCCGCTCTTGCTGACCGAGGCGCCCGAATCGGCCGCCGCACCGCCCACGCCACCGCGTCCCCATCGCATCTGATCGCGTGCCGCGCGCCTTAATCGCGCTCCACTTTCCAGTCCGTATTGTTTTCGCTGTATTTTCGCTTCACGATCGACTTATCCCGCAATCCGTAGGTTTAACCGTTGCTCCGCACTTGATTCGCACGCCGCGCCGGCGCCCTCGCACCAGTTTCGTCGCCTGGCGCGGTAGCGTTCGCAACATGCTTACGGTTAGTATGGTCGGGCACCTTCTTCCATGACGCCATCATCCGATGACCCGATGATGGCACCACGATATGACGCCGCGCCGATGCGCTGGCGGCACCTTCAAGGCCACCCGACAAGAATCTATGGACACTACTGAGGCTCCGGGCGCGATGGCGGCGAAACAGTCCAATGCGGCCGGCGCCGATCAGCCCCCGCCCGACGCGCCCGCGGGCGTCGCCGCAAGCGCCGACGGTTTTGCCGCCGCCGCCACCATCACGACGGCCGCGATACCCAAAGCCACCAGCTCGGCGAACGATCCGTCGGCCGATGCCGCGGCCCTCAATGGCGCCGCGTCCGCCGTCACCATCGACCCGCTGTTGCGCTCGCCCGACCTGTTTCTCAACCGCGAGCTGACCTGGCTCGAGTTCAACCGCCGCGTCCTGAGCGAGGCCGCCGACCCGCGCAACCCGCTGCTCGAACGGCTCAAGTTCCTCGCCATCACCGCTTCCAATCTCGACGAATTCTTCATGAAGCGCATCGGCGGCCTCAAGCAGCAGGTCGCCGCCGGCGTCCACGAACTGACGGTCGACGGCCGCACCCCGCATCAGCAGATCGCCGAATGCTACGCCGTTGTACGCGATTTTGAACGGCGCCAGCGCGAAATCCTCTACGCCCTGATCGCCGCGCTGGTCCCCCACGCGATTACCGTCGCGCTCTACGACGAGCTCACGCCCGACGAGCAGGCCGGCGTGCGCGATTACTATTTCCGCAATATCTTTCCGCTGGTCACGCCGCTGGCCATCGACCCGGCCCATCCGTTTCCCTTCGTCTCCAATCTCTCGCTCAACCTGCTGGTCACGATTCGCGAGACGCGCGACGCCGATCCCTCGATGGCGCGCGTGAAAGTCCCGGTCGGCTCCGGCATCCCGCGCTTCATCCGGGTCGGCGCGGCCAACCGCTTCGTCCTGCTCGAGGACGTCGTCGCGCACAATCTCGACCTGCTCTTTCCCGGCAGCCAGGTCGGCTCCTGCGAGCTCTTCCGCGTTACCCGCAACGCCAACACCGAGCGCGACGAGGAAGAGGCCGACGACCTCCTGGCGCTGATCGAGACCGAACTGCGCGACCGCCGCTTCGCGCCCATCGTCCGCCTTGAAGTGCGCCGCGGGATGGACCCCGTGCATCGCGGGATGCTCGCCGCCGAACTCGGCCTCGACGAGACCGCCGACGTCTTCGAGGCCGACGGCATGCTCTCGATGCGCGACCTGATGGAACTCGGCGCGCTCGACGTCCCGGCCCTGCACGAGCCGCCCCACCATCCCGCCGACCATCCGCGGCTGGCCGCCGAGGCCGAGCGCAACGTCTTTCACATCCTGCGCGACGCCGGCTCGATCCTGCTCGCCCATCCCTACGAATCCTTCTCGACTTCGGTCGAACGCTTCCTGCGCGAGGCCAGCACCGACCCCAAGGTCCGCGCGATCAAGATGACCCTCTATCGGACCTCGCACGACGCCGTGATTATCGGCTACCTGTGCGACGCCGCGCGCAACGGCAAGCAGGTCGCCGTGGTGGTCGAACTCAAGGCGCGCTTCGACGAAGCGGCCAACATCCGCTTCGCTAACCGGCTCGAGGATTTCGGCATCCACGTGACCTACGGCGTGGTCGGCTACAAGACCCACAGCAAGGTCATCCTGGTGGTCCGCCAGGACTACAACGGCCTGCGCCGCTACGCCCACGTCGGCACCGGCAACTACCATCCGGGCACCGCGCGGCTCTACGCCGATTTCGGCCTGCTCACCGCCGACGACGCGATCGGCCGCGACCTGACCGAACTCTTCAACTACCTGACCAGCGGCTACCGCCCCAAGCGCAACTACGCCAAAATCCTGCCCGCGCCAGCGATTTTGAAGAACGCCCTGCTCGATCGTATCGCGCGCGAAATCAAGCTCCATTCAGTCGCCACGCCTGGCCTCATCCAGATGAAGATGAACGCGCTCGAGGACGTCGACATTACCCGCGCGCTCTACCGCGCCGCGCAGGCCGGCGTCAAAATCGACCTCATCGTGCGCGATACCTGCCGCCTGCGCCCCGGCCTCCCCGGCCTCTCCGAGACCGTGCGCGTGGTCAGCATCGTCGGCCGCTTCCTCGAGCACGGCCGCATCTACTATTTTCGCAACGGCGGCGCCGAGGAATATCTCATCGGCTCGGCCGACTGCATGACCCGCAATCTCGAATCGCGCGTCGAAGTCGTCGCCCCGGTCGAGGATCCGCAATGGCGCCGCGAGCTGCGCCTGATCTTCGACGTCCAGCTCAAGCCCAACCGCTGCCAATGGGAGATGCAGTCCGACGGCAGCTACCTGCGCCGCGGCACCGCCGACTCGAGCCCGAGCTGCCAGCAATACCTCATCGAGTTCGCCGACAAGAACCAGCTTCGCCGCAAGCGCCATCGCGGCTTCGCCCGCCGCAACGCCCGCAACACGTGATCGCCATCCGCCGCGCCTGAATCCTTAACGGATACCCGTAGCTCCAATGGGGGGAGGGGACGCGATGCCTGAGACGGTTGCCGCAATCAACATACTGATCTTTCTGTTACCGGGTTTCGTTTCACAGAAGATGGTTGAATGGCTTACGGCACATGGGCGATCGGGCGAGACGGAGATGGTCAGAGACGCTCTGATCTTTTCACTAATCAACTATCTCTTTTACGCCATCCTCGCATTTGCCGGCCATCATCTGAGTTTCGCGTGGTCTCCCTTTCCGCCTCTCCCGGCGGTTCCGCTGATCCTCTCCAACGACGGGCTGCTGGCGATGCATGCCCGACAGGTCGAAGCGCTCGCTACTCTCGTGACGATCTCGGTCATCAGCGGATGCGCCTTGGCTAAGGCGCTGGAGACCGGTTGGCTCTTCATAACGTTCAGGAAGTTCGGGCTCACAAACAAGAACAGTGAACTTGATGTGTGGTACGATGTATTGAAGGATTTCCGCAGCAACTGGCTGCGCGTCTGTTTCAAGGACGGGTCCAAGATCATTGGGTGGCCCTATTACTTCTCCGACGACCCTGAGAAACGAGAACTCTTTCTCGGCGACGCTTTGATTCAGGAGGCCACCGGAGAATGTGGAGCGCTGGACGGACCCGGTGTATTGATCGAAAATATGGCTGAAGTTCTGCGGATTGAGGGGATAAATGGCGAACGAGAAAAAGACTCTACTCGAGCGACGAGGAGAAAAGCCGACGACAGCGAGACCGAGTCCTGACGAGATAATCATCAAGTCGCAACAGGGGCATCGCCCGACAACCCCTCGGCCAAATCCTCAATCACCAAAGCCACAAGGTGAATAACCTCTCACAGTGGCTCGAGTCGGAGAAACCCCAACTCTAGGCGTTGTGGGTTCCAGCCGGCGCATTCGATTCGCATGCGCAAGATGCACCGCTTCGCGCCCTGAGCACACTGACGAGATCGTGACCTAACCCCCGCGGCCCACCCCACGCATCGCGTATTCCGTCCGCATTCGCTACGATCTTGCGGCCCCGTGATGACTCGAGAAATCACACGCTCCACCGCCGCGCGCCCCGCGACCCGTATCGTCGTCGCCTACGCGATCGTCGTCGCGCTCGCCGCCGCCGTATGCCTCCATCGCCTCGGCGCGCCCGACGTATGCGGCGCCAACGAGGCGGTCGAGGCGGTCTTCCTCCAGCAGATGGTCGAGCATGACGCGCTGCTCTTTCCGCTGGAGAACGGCCGCGCTCCGATGTACAAGCCGCCGCTCTTCCATTGGACCGGCGTCGCCCTCGACCGCCTGGCCGGCGCGCGGCGCGTGACGGCGTTCAATCTGCGCCTGCCCGCCGCGCTCTACGCGATCGCCGGCGTGGTCCTTACGATTTTCTTTGCGGCCGGCTTCCTCGGCCCGCCCGGCGCGATCCTCGCCGGCCTGCTCCTCGCCGCGTCCTACCAATACGTGGAGAACGCGCGCATTGGCCGCGTCGACATGACGCTATGCTTCTTCGAGACGCTCGCGCTGTTCGCCTTTATGTGGTGGTACGCGCCCGCCGGGCCGCCGCCATCCGCGTCCGCCGACACCAGCGCGATCCCGCCCGTGCCGGCCACCGGCCGCGACGCGCTGCGCTATCTGCTGGCCCTCGCGCTGGGCCTCGCGGTTCTCGCCAAAGGTCCGGTCGGCGCGCTACTGCCCGGCCTCGCTATCGCGCTTTTCCTGATCGCCGAAAAGCGCCCCGGCCTGATCCTGCGCCTCGCCACGCCCGGCCCGGTCATCCTGACCCTCGCCCTCGGATCGAGCTGGTATCTCGCCTGCCTCTTCGGCCGGCGCTACGGCTTCCTCGATCGCCAGCTCGGCAGCGAAAATTTCGGCCGCTTTTTCGGTGCGCTCGGCGCAATGGCGCCGTGGTATTACCTCAAGCCGATCCTCTTCAACTCCGCGCCGCTGAGTCTCCTCGTGCCGTTCGCGGTCGCCGCGGCGCTTCGCACCTGGTGGCCTGCGTCGATTGCGGCCGCCACGCTCTCGCCCGCCGCGGCCGCCGACAAATTATCCGCTTCGCCCGCCGCGCCCCAATTTCCCCAATCGCCCAACCCGCGGCGCCCGGCGCAAAATCCGCTGTCGCTCTGGATGAGTCTGCGGATGATGTTCCTGCCGCCGCCCGACACGATCGATCTTGCCGAGGCGCCGCGGGCCCGCGCCGCCGTCCGCCTGTGCGCGATTTTCTGGATTGTGACGGTGGTCTTCTTCACCATCGCCGCCTACAAGCGCCGCGCCTACCTGCTTCCGCTCTGGCCGGCGACGGCGGTGACGCTCGCCTGGTGGCTCGACGCGCGTGCGCATACGCCGTACGGCCCGCTCCTGCGCCGCGCCGTCGGCGCCACCTGCGCGATACTCATCGTGTTCAATTTCTTCTATCTGCCGCATCGCGAGATCCGCGAATGTGCCGGCGACTCATTCCGGATCGCCGCCGCGCAAATCAATCGCGTGGTCGGTCCGTCGGAGCCGCTCTATCTCTACGATTTTACCGACGAGCCGGCCCCGCTGCTGTTCTATCTCGATCGCCCCGCGCCGCGGATCGCGGGCAAACTCGGCGACGCGCCGCCCGGCTACGTGCTGGCCCCGGTCGCGACCTGGAATCGGCTCAAGCCGAGCGCACTCGATCTGACGCCGGTCCTCGAGACCTCCTCGGGCCGCCCCCGCCTGGTCCTGCTGCGCCACGGCCCCGCCCTCGCATTGCGCTAACGCACCTCCACCTGTTGCGGATTTTGTGAATCTCCGATGAAGCCGTAACGCTTCGCGATGTAATCGCTCCAACTTTTCAACTCCGGAGTCTCTTGCAAAACGCCAGGCACTCGAGCGAGAAGTTCCTCAGTCGTACAAAAAATAAACCGCTCGGGTTCTTGAAGAAGTGCCTGCCACGCGGAAACGTTGTCGCCGCCAAATTCGTGCAGTGCCGAAATCTTTAGTACTCGAACAGCGGTGTTGCCGCCCGGCGCGACCAAAACAGTGCGAACCCGCTTTAGACAGAGATCGCGATCTTTCTCCATTTGCTTCGCGAGCATCTGTTGTCTGAACAACTGATAAATTGGTTCGGCGAAAAGATCGGAGAGCTTAAGACCGGGGTCGGGTCGCACCGGACCGCATGGATGAAACGTAATGTTCTCGTATCTACGGCGCCGTTCTTTATTGCTGGAATCGTTATCGCTCGGTCGTGGATACGTTTCGGTGTATTTCCACTCGATTAACGCCGCTTCAATATCTCCGCTGGACGTCCGGAACCGCACAGCCGCGTCAACACTCGTGCAATTCGCGCCTCTCGTATGCGCACCGCGCCTCCACTCGTTAAGATAGTCTTTGGTACCAGTGAACTCGAAAGCTATAAATCTCCCTGGCGCGATTTTCGGCTCGATTTCTAGCATCTCATCGATCGGACCTAGAATGCCTTCTAGAAGGGTCTTCAACGCTTGCGGTTCATAAACGAAAGGCGCGAGCACATTCAGGCAACAGACCTGAGAACTCAAAAGGTGTGCGGCCGCGGTGTGCCAACTCACATGCTGATTTTCGAAATAATTGATAACATCTTTTCGAATAGGCTCGAACAGGTTTTCGTCACCATAGCCATCCGGAAGTACGAAATCGCGCGGCTTACCGAAGAATATTCCACCTCCCGATTTCGCGGCCGCGCTAATACTGTTTGAGGACTTTAAAAAGGCTAGCTGGTTACGAAGCTGCTGCTCCTTGTAGCTCCCGTATTTATCCACTACTTCCACAATTGCTTACCCCCTCGCTGATTAATGTTGAATCCACGGGCGGTGCGCTCGGTCCAATCGTTGCTTTAGCAAGCACAAGATTTATTTAGTCGCCTAGTGTCCTGAGTTAGAGATTCGCAGCATATCTTTGAGCCAAAACATGAGGAATCGCGGGCGTTTGTTTTTCATCGAACTTCTAACTCAGGACTCTAGTGCGGCGTCCCATTAATAAGTTTACCAAG
>DATLRA010000002.1:0-3110 GCA_035534935.1 Binataceae bacterium (SeqCode) | reverse complement strand
TACCACCGCGTTCACGCCGGCGGTCAGCCTGATCATGGGGCTGAACAAATCGATGGAGCTGCTGCACGCCGAGACTCTCCCCCGAGTGTTCGCGCGCCACGCGGCGATGGCCGCGGCGACGCGCGAGGCCGGCCTCGCGCTGGGGCTTGAGCTGATCGCGCCCGACGCGCCCGCTCCCGGCGTCACCGGGCTGATCGTTGCCGAGGGCTTTGACAGCGGCAAGCTGGTGAAGTACATGCGCGATGTGCTGGGCGTCGCGGTGCAGGGCGGACAAGATCAGATGAAGGGCCGCCTGGTGCGGATCGGGCACATGGGGCATCTGACGCCCTTTGATATGCTGATCGCGATAAGCGCGCTCGAAGCGGGGCTTAAGAATCTGGGCTATGAATTCCGGACCGGCGCGGGCGTCGCGGCGGTCCAATCTCGAATCGCACGGAGCATTTGAAGCGAACATGGCGGACAGCTTCCGCGTCCTGCTTAGCGATACGCTGGCGCCTCAGGGAATCGAGGTTCTTAAGCGCTATCCGCAACTCAACTTCGACATCAAGACGGGGCTTGAGCCTGCCGGGTTGGCCGCGATTATCGGCGACTACGACGCGCTGCTAATTCGCAGCGGCACCAAGGTCACCAAGGAAATCATCGAGCACGCCACCCGGCTGCGCGTAATCGGGCGCGCCGGGGTCGGCGTCGATAACGTCGATATCCCGCCCGCGACGCGGCGCGGAATCGTCGTGATGAACAGCCCGCTCGGCAACAGCGTCACCACCGCCGAGCACGCGATCTCGATGATGATGGCGCTGGCGCGGCATATTCCGGCCGCCAACGCGTCGCTGCACGCGGGCAAATGGGAACGCACCAAATTCACCGGCGCCGAGATTTGCAACAAGACGATTGGCGTGGTCGGCTTGGGCAATATCGGACGGATCGTCGCCGACCGCGCCGCCGGGCTCAAGATGAAGGTAATAGGCTACGACCCGATCCTCACCGCCGAGGCCGCCGCGCGCCTGGGTATCGAACTGGTCAGCCTCGGTGAGCTCTTCACCCGCGCCGATTTCATAACCGTGCACACCCCGCTCACCGACGACACCCGCGGTCTCGTCAACGCGGCGGCGTTCGCGAAAATGAAAAAGGGCGTGCGCGTGATCAATTGCGCACGCGGCGGAATTATCGATGAAGCGGCGCTGGCCGACGCGATCGTCTCCGGCAAAGTCGCCGGCGCCGCGCTCGACGTATTCGTCGAGGAGCCGCCCCCGCGCGACCATCCGCTGCTAAAGCTCGAAGCCGTGATCGCGACTCCGCATCTGGGCGCCGCCACCGACGAAGCGCAGGTCCAGGTCTCGGTCGATATCGCGCAGCAGGTAGCGGATTTCCTGATCGACGGAACGATCCGCAACGCGGTGAATATCCCGGCCGTGACGCCCAAGGAGCTCGAAGTCTTAGGGCCTCATCTGACGCTGGGCGAAAAGCTCGGCCGGCTGGCCGCGCAGTTGATCCAGGGCGCTCCCACCGGCGTCAGCGTGTCGTTCGGCGGCGAGGCCGCCAATTTGAAGCAGGACGCCATCACCGCCTCGGTCCTCAAAGGCCTCATGAGCGGTTTCCTGGACGAGGAGTTGAACGCCGTCAACGCGCCGTATATCGCCGCCGAGCGCGGGATCAAAATCGCGGAGACCCGCTCGCGTGAAGTGACCGACTACCACAATACCCTGTCGGTCATTGTCCGTACCGCCGTGGGCGAGCATGACGTGGCCGGCGCGGTGCTGGGCAATCGCGCGATGCGGCTGGTGCGAATCGACGGCTACCGGGTCGAAGCGGTTCCCGAGGGCTACTTCCTGATGCTCCATAACCGCGACGTTCCTGGAGTGGTCGGCGCGGTCGGAACCTTGCTCGGCGCGGCGGGAATCAATATCGCCGGACTCGAGCTCGGGCGCGACCGGGTCGGTGGAACCGCGCTCAGCCTGATCGAGGTTGATGGCGCCGTGCCTGCCGCCGTGCTCGAAAAGCTCAAGACGGTTGCCGCCATCACGTCCGCGACTCTGCTTAAGCTGTGAAGGGATTGACGCTCGCGAACCGGCGCGTCTTTGGATTACGCGCGAGGCGCGCGCCCGCGCGCGGGGGATCACTATGAACACCGTGGCTGTGGTCGGCACCCAGTGGGGCGACGAAGGCAAGGGCAAAATTATCGACCTGCTCGCCCACGATGCGGATATCGTGGTGCGCTTCCAGGGCGGTAACAACGCGGCGCACACGATTGTCGTCGAGGGCGAGAAATACGTCCTGCGCCTGGTGCCGGCCGGCGCGCTCCATCCGGGCAAGATCTGCGTGATCGGCAACGGCGCGGTCGTCGATCCGATCGCGCTGCTCGGCGAGATTGACGATCTGAAAAAGCGCCGCGGCTTCGACGGCAGAAACCTCAAGCTCAGCTACGAGGCGCACCTGGTGATGCCGTATCATCGCGCGATCGACCGCGCCCGCGAGGCCCGCGCCGGCAAGCGCGCGATCGGTACCACGGGCTTCGGAATCGGTCCCGCTTATGAAGACAAGATGGCGCGCGTGGGCCTGCGCTTCGACGATCTGGTGAACTTCAAACTCTTCGAGGATCGCTTGCGCCGCAACCTCACTGAGAAAAACGCCTACCTGAAGGCCGTCCTCAAGGCCAAGCCGGTCAACGGCGCGCAAATCATCGAGGTGATGAAGCGCGAGCGCCGCCGCATCCTGCCCTATCTGTGCGACACGGGCGAGTATCTGGCCGCCGCGATCGCGGCCGGCAAGCGCGTGCTGTTCGAGGGCGCGCACGGCACGATGCTGGATATCGATCACGGCACCTATCCGTTCGTGACCTCCTCGAACTGCATCGCGAGCGGCGCATTCGCCGGCACCGGGCTCGGCCCCGGGATGCTCGACGCCGTGCTCGGGATCAGCAAGGGCTACACGACGCGCGTCGGCGCGGGACCGTTCCCGACCGAGATTTCGGGATACCTCGCCGAGTCGTTGCGCGAAGAAGGCGGCGAGTTCGGCAGCGCGACCGGCAGGCCGCGGCGCATCGGATGGTACGATGCCGTGCTGGGGCGGCTCTCGGCGCGCGTCAACGGGCTATGGGGCCTGGCGGTGAC
>DATLRA010000001.1:0-5953 GCA_035534935.1 Binataceae bacterium (SeqCode) | reverse complement strand
GCGGGCATGGGGTGCGGGCGAGTCTGCGAAGCCGCGGGTATAAAACGATGACTACTGAAATATATTCGGCAGGGGAAGTTTACGTCGGGCGCGACTACGGCGGATTTGCCGCGGAGATCACCCCCGACGCGATCGAGAATTATATCGCGGCGACTGGCGACGACCATCCGTGGTACCGCTCGCCCTCGCCGCTCGGATTTCCGATCGCGCCGGCCCTCGTGCTCCACTCGGCGGTCTTCCGCACTCAGGCATGGTACCTGCCCAACGTCTTCGGCAACCTGCACGCGCGCCAGGAATGGGAAGGCTTCGCGCCGATTCCGGCCGGCGAGACGCTGCAGACGCGATCGGTGATCATCGATCGCTACGTCAAGCGCGATCGCGAGTACGTGGTCAACGAGGTGCTAATCGCCGGCGCCGACGGGCGTATCGTGCAGCGCAGCCGCACCCATCAGAGCTTCCTGATCGCGGCCAACGGCGCGCCCACCGGCGGTGGCTTCGCGGTCGATCGCGATCGCGAGAAATCCGCGGCGCGGCGCTTCGCCGTGGGCGAGCGCGGCGGCGAGCCGATCGACGGTCCGCCGCGCACGATTTCGCAGGCGATGTGCATGGCATTCTCGGGGCCCGCGCGCAACTACCACACCGACGCCGAGGCCGCGCGCAAGCTGGGCTTCCCCGACATCGTGGTACAGGGCATGTGGTCGGTATGCCTGATCGGCGAGATGATGACGCGGCGCTTCGGCCTGGGCTTTATCGCGGGCGGCAAGTTCGACCTGCGGCTGGTCAACGTGCTGTGGGCCGAGGAATCGTCGGGCGCGCGCGGCAGGATTATCGCGCGGCGGCCAGAGGGCCAGCGCACCCGGGCGGACGTCGAGGTCTGGTGCGAAAAAGCCGACGGCACCAAGACCATCGTCGGCAGCGCCAGCGCAATCGAATTCTAGGGCGTGCGCCACAGAACCTTTGTACAAATGAGGCCGTCATTCTGAGCGCAGTGAAGAATCCCGGGATTCTTCGCGGCGCTCAGAATGACGGAATTTACCTTGTATGGAGGTTCACTAAGTGGCGAAGCGGCAGGGTTCGCGCGCTAAGGCTGTTGGCCAGGGCCTCGCGGCCGGTCACGCGGCCGCCGTGGTGAGCGCCTCGATCTCCGCGACCGTCTTGGGCACCGCCGCAGTCATCACTTCGTAGCCGACAGCCGTGACCAGCACGTCATCCTCGATCCGGATGCCGATGCCGCGAAATTCTTCCGGCGCGGTTTCGTCGTTGGGCGCGATATAGAGCCCCGGCTCGACCGTCAGGACCATCCCGGGCTCGAGCGTGCGCGACGCGCCGCCGACGCGATAAAGCCCGACGTCGTGCACGTCCATGCCGAGCCAATGGCTGGTGCGATGCATGTAAAATCTGCGCCACACGCCACTTTTCATCGCGTCTTCGGCCGGAACCTTGATCAGTCCGACGCGGCACATACCCTCTACCAGTATCCGGACGGCGGTCTCGTGCGGATCGTCGAACTTGATACCGGGGCGAATCGATTCGATCGCCCGCAACTGCGCGTCCAGGACAATCTGGTAGAGGTCGCGCTGCAGCGGCGAGAAAGCCGCGCCAACCGGAAACGTGCGAGTGACGTCGGAGGCGTAGAAGTCGTACTCGCATCCGGCGTCGATCAAGAGCAATTCACCGGCCTGCATCCGGCGGTCATTGTTGATGTAATGCAGGGTCGCCGCATTGGGGCCCGACGCGATAATCGACGGATAGCTCGGACCGGCCGCGCCGCGCGAGCGAAACGTGTAATCGACCAGCGCCTCGACCTCCCACTCCATCATGCCGCCACGCGCCCGCGCCATCGCCTGCCGATGGGCCTCGGCCGAAATCGCGATCGCCGCGCGCATCGCCGCCAGCTCCTCGGGACGCTTGTGCAGGCGCGCCTCGTGGATCAGCTCCCGCGGATCGAGCAGCGTATGCGGCCCGGTGCCCAGCCGCGGACGCATTGACTGGGCGTAGCGCATCAGTTCGAGCACGCGCGCGTTCATCCGCTCGTTGACCGAAAGCGGATAGTAGACGCGATCGACCTTGTCGAGATGGCGGCGCAGCACGGCGTCGAGCTCCTCGATGGCGAAGGCCTGATTGGCGCCGTAATCGGCGACCGCGCCCTCGAGTCCGGCGCGCCGGCCGGTCCAGGTCTCGCGCTCGCGATCGCGCGGACGCACCATCAGGATAAACTCGTGCGGCTCGCCGGGTGCGAAGATCGCCACCGCGTCGGGCTCGGCGAAGCCGGTCAGATAGTGGAAATCATTGTCCTGGCGATAGACGAATTCGACGTCGCCGGAGCGCATCGCGACCGGCGCGCTCGGCATAATCGCGAGCGCTCCGGGCCCGATCGCGTCCATAAAGCGGCGGCGCCGCTCGGCGAAGACTTCGAGGTTCGAGATGACGCTCACGCTTTACCGCATCCGTCGGCTGAGGATTCGCGCGCGCCAGAGCCGCGCCCGCAGCGCTATTATGGGCATCCGGCGCCGCCCACCGCCACTTCGCCGGCATATACTTTCGCGCTACGCGCGGCCCGGCATTCGTCGGGATTGATGCTCTCGGAAGTGAGCACGTACAGCGTGCGCCGGCCCGCGCCGCCCATCGCGCACGCGATCGGCATCGAGTCGAACTTGATCCGCTCGGCGACCGCGCCGCCGTCGCGCACGCGCAGCAACTCGTGGGTAAACGGCGAGGCGACCCAGATGGCGCCCTCGGCGTCCAGCGCGATGCCGTCGGGCACGCCCTCGCCGAGTTCGGCCCATACGCGCCGGTTGGACAGCGCACCGTCATCGGCGATCGCAAACGCGGTCAGCCGATGGCCCATCGACTCGCCGACCACGAGCGTCTTGCCGTCGGGGGTGATCACGGTGCCGTTGGGAAAATCGAGATCGCCGGCGACCACGCGCGCCGATCCGTCGGGATTCACCAGTACCAGCTCAGCGGGCTTTTTCGGCGCGTTGGTCAGCAGATCGTAGCCGAAATTGCCGACGTACGCGCGACCCTTGGTGTCGGTCACCATGTCGTTGCAGTAGAACGACGCGAGCTTGCTGATATCGGCGTGGGTCTTGAGGCCGTCGGAGTCGAGGCGCAGCAGCTTGCGATCGGTCATCGAGACGATCAGCAGACGCCCGTCGGGCAGCCATCCCAGGCCCGAGGGCCACGCGGCAACCTCCGCGATGACCGTTTTGCGCCCGGCACTGTCAATGCTCAGCACCTGATGGGCGTGCATGTCGGAGAGATAGAGCTTGCCGTCGTGCCAGCGCGGGCCCTCGCCGAACGCAAGACCCTCAACAAAAACTTTAAATTGCGTCATGTTCGTGAACTCCGGATATATTAAAGCGATACATCACATTGTATCGCGAGCGCCCGATGGCGCGGTGTTCCGCGATTGCGCCTCCCGCACCCTTAATCCAGCGCGCCCTGCGCGCGCAGCTTCGCGATCTCCTCGGCGCCGTAGCCGAGCACCTGGCCGAGCACTTCGTCGGTATGCTGCCCGATGCACGGTGCGGCGGCGCGCACGGCGGTCGCGGTGCGGCTCATCTTCCACGGTATCCCGCAATGCTGGAGCGTGCCGACCTCGGGATGCTCCTTGTAGACGAAGTATTCGCGCGCCTTGAGCTGCGGATCTTCCTCGGAGAGAAATTTGTTGTCGGCGACGACCGCCGCGGCCACGCTCGCCGCCTGCAGAATTGCCGCCGCCTCGACCGCCGTGCGCCCGCCTGTCCATCCCGCGAGGATCGCGTCGAGTTCGCTCTCGTGGGCTTTGCGCGCGGCCAACGTCGCGTAGTGCGGATCGCCGGCCAGATCCAGACGGCCGATCGCGCCGGCGAGGCGCTTGAACTCGGCGTCGTCGGCCGCCGCGATCGCGACGAACTGATCGACCGTCAGGCCCATCACCTGCTCGGGCCGATCGAGGCATCGGTAGATGCCGTGCGGCGCCATCCACGGATCCTCGTTGCCGATCCGTTCGGGCTCGCGCCCGTTCATGGTGTACTCGAGCAGGCCCTCGGCAAGCAGACCCATCGCGCATTCCCATTGGCTCATGTCGATGTACTGGCCCTGGCCGGTCTTGCCGCGATGATAGAGCGCGGCCAGGATCGCGAACGCGCCATGCACGCCGCCGTTGGGATCGGCGTAGCTGAAGCCCGCATGCATCGGCGGCCATCCGCGATAGCCGGTCAGCGCCGAGAGTCCCGACAGCGGCACCTGGGCTGGGCCGTAGGCGATATAGTCGGCGTCGGGACCGGTGTCGCCGTAGCCGGTGAGCGAAATCATGATGACGTCGGATTTGATTTTACGCACGTCGTCGTAGCCGAAGCCCATCCGATCCATCACGCCGTGGGCGAAATTATTGATGACCACGTCGCTCCGCGCGATCAGCTTGCGCGCGACCTCATGCGCCGCCGGGTCCTTGAAGTTGAGCGTGATCGAACGCTTGCCCTGGCTGTACTGATTGAAATAGCCCGAGCGGTTGAGGCCGCCGGGCTTCATGCCGGGCCACGGCGGCAGCATCCGCGTGACGCACGGGCGGGTCTTGGTCTCGATACGAATGACGTCGGCGCCTAGATGGGCGAGCTGGAGCGTGCAATACGGACCCGCCCAGACCCACGTGAAGTCGGCGACGCGGATGCCGTCGAGCGGTGGTCTGGCCATCAGATGACCCCCGTGCGCGTGAGCTCGGCGAGGCGCGCGGCGTCGAGCCCCAGGCGTCCGCCGAAGATCTCCGCGTTATGCTGGCCGAGGGTCGGCGCGGGCCGCCGGATCGCCCACGGCGTCGCCCCGTACTTCAGCGGCGCGCCGGGATACTGATGCGTGCCGGCCACAGGATGCGCAATCTCGACGAAAAAGCCGCGCGCCTTCAGATGCGGCGAGTTGAGCAGGTCGCCCATCGTCGAGACCGGCGCGAACGGAATCCGCCGCGCCTGCGCCTTTTCGTAGAGATCGATTACCGTCTGTTGGCTGACCCATTCCTCGAGGAAAATCTTGAGCGCCTCCCAGTTCTCGCCGCGCGCCAGCCGATCCTTGAACAGCTCCTCGCCCGCCCACTCCGGGTTACCCATCAGATCGACGAAGGCCTTCCACTGATGCTCCTCGACGCAGCAGACGTAAATCCAGCCGTCCTTGCATTCCATCGCTTCGAGCGGCTGAATCGGTTTCTTGCCGAGCCGGTTGGCGATCACCTTCATGTACGGCCAATACTCGAAGGTCAGTTCGAGCTGCGAGGCGATCGCCTCCTGGCACGAGACGTCGACGTGCTGGCCCTCGCCGTCGCGGACCTGCGCGAGAATCGCGCCCATCGTGGCGACCGCGCCATGCACGCCGCCCTGGAAGCCGGCCTGATTGCCGAAGGTCTTGAGCGGCGGCAGTTCCGGATGATCGGGGCCGGCGCCGTTGAGCACGCAGACGCCGCCCGCCGACCAGACGGTGATCTCTTCCGCGCGCAGATCGCGCCACGGTCCGGTCAATCCGTAGGGCGTGATCGAAGTCATCACGAGGCGCGGATTGATCTGGTGCAGGCGATCGAAGTTCAGGCCGACGCGATCCATCTCGGGCGGCGCGACGTTATGCACCAGCACGTCGGCGTCGGCCACCAGCCGCTCGAGCAGCGCGAAACCCTCGGGCCGCGCGATATCGAGCGTCACGCCGAGCTTGTTGGTATTGAGGTAGCGGTAGAGCCCGCTCTTTTCGCGATGCGCCGCGCCGCCGGGAAATGGTCCGCGCGTGCGCGCGCGATCGCCGATGCCGGGCCGCTCGATCTTGATCACCTCGGCGCCCATATCGGCCATCAGCTTGGCCGCGTACGGCGCCGACGCCAGCTCGCCGATTTCGACGATCTTGAGGCTCGCCAGTGCTTGCGCCATCGATGCTCCGACGCGCGGCCGCCGGCCCTACGGTACGACCTTGCGAAATGGTTTGACGTCGACCCGCT